>NZ_JBLVQN010000054.1:0-43439 GCF_058323225.1 Neobacillus sp. PVCKKU3 | reverse complement strand
GACGAATTATCAATTATATTATAACAAGTTAACGCGGTGAATTGATAAAGGAAATAAATAAAATAAAGGCTATCGAGAGTTTCTCGACAGCCTAAGCTCGCCTTAAAGCGAGCTTTGTTCATGATTATTTGGTTCTGTAGCTTCAGTATTTTTATGCTTCCGTCTAATCAGCATTATTAAAATGGAAAACCGATTCTTCCATTTTTCTTTTCTCTGAACATTTGGTCCGTAAACATATCGATTCCAAAAATAATAAGTCGTTTCCTCAATCACGAAAATCGACAAAATTACCATCACCATCCAGAACATTTACAGGACCCCTTTTTAAAAGGATTAATTAATCCTATTCAAAAAAAGCTTTTTCTTTCCTATTATTTATCAAATTTTACCAAATGGGAGATTTTTCGGCAATCAAAATGAGTTAAAATGATTTAGCTTTCACAGGCTTTGACTTGATAAACGTTTTGTTTCCTGCTGTGAAAAAAATAATGCTGGCTAGGGTTACTAACGAAATGATCAAAAACATGAACTGTCCTTGAAGGTGGCTTAGTAGATATCCACCGAGGATTGGACCGAAGAAATGACCAATCTTTCGAAACTGTCCGGCTCCGAAGTAGGTGCCGCGTAAATGTTCTGGGGCAAGTTTGTCCATCATCATGCTGTTGGCCGGGAAAATCAATATTTCACCAACCGTTAAAAGCACCATGGCAATAATTGCTGTTACCCAACCATTAATGAAGCTAAATCCGATTAATCCGGCTGTCATAAAGATAGCACCGAAAACCATTCCCTGCATCAAGCTCAGCTTCTCCGCGATATGGCTGATTGGCATTTGCAAAAACACCACCATGACAGCATTGATGGTAAGAAGCACAGAGAAAATCAGCACGCCATCCTCCACTGAATTTTCCAGGTACTGCGGCAGGTTCGAGTCTATTTGGGAATATCCCATGTTTATCAAGATAATCCCAACTAATAAATATCTTAATGCCTTATCCGTCTTTATAATTTTAAATGCATCTGCCGCAGAAACTACTTTCTTCGCAGAAGCTTCATTTGAGATAACTAGTTTATTCATTAGCCATAACAAGACTATAGCATACAAAAGATAGGTACTGCCTGTAATGGCAAAGGACACTTTTGCAGATGTATTGGCAAAATAGGCCCCAAGAAGCGGACCAACAGATGCCCCGATATTGATGGCTGTGTACCGTAACGAATAAACCTTCATGCGTTTCGTCTTGTCAGTTAAATCTGCCATAAGTGCTTGGGAGGTTGGTTCGAAAAAGGATGTACAAAGTCCATTAAGGGCGTTAAGAATAATGAACCAGATTTGCGCATTTGCAATAGTAAAGCCGAAGTAAACAAGTGTCAGCGTAAATAAAGCAGTCAGCATGATTGGCTTACGGCCAAACCGGTCCGACAGATGCCCCCCGATAAATCCCCCCACCGTTCCCATTAACGGGCTCATCCCAACTGTAATCCCGATTACAATTGGAGAAAGCTCCAAATGCCTAGATAAATAAATAGACAAAAATGGCAGGGTCATAAAAGCGGAACCCCTAGTTAAAACGGTTCCTAATAACAAAACCCAGACAATAGGATGAAACTGTCCAATATACTGTTTTATTCTGTTCATATATAATGTCCTCGCAAATTTTTAGATACATACTAGTAAACTATTTTATTAGAAAAATGTAAAGAATTTTCTTGAAGATATTGGAATGTGTTTCATTATACCCATACTTGGCAATAAAAGAATGTAGTATGAGTTTTGATTGGAGCATTGACCATGAAACTGGCTTATATAACAACTGACCTAATTGTCGGCTTTGTCCTTCTCATTATTTGGATAAAAATCATCGGCAGAAAAATTATCAAAAGGGCTACCCCCTTTACCTTTATTTCTTCCATTGTTCTAGGTGAATTAATCGGTAACGCCATCTATGATGATAAAATCAGTTTTTACTATATTATGTATTCGATGGTCCTATGGGGGGCTCTTCTTATAACTGTCGAATATCTTGGACAGAAGTTTCTAACCTTTCGTGGCATGGTTGAAGGAAAGCCGTCGGCCCTGATTAAAAACGGTGTTGTGGACCGGCAGGAATTGAAGAAAAACCGTATGAACATCAATCAGCTGCAAAGCCTGCTTCGGCAAAGTGAAACCTTTTCGATCCGCGAAGTCGCTTATTGCTATCTTGAGGCAAATGGCTCACTAAGCATTTTAAAAAAGACAAAGTATCAAAAAACTACTCAAGAGGATTTTAATATGCCGCCAAAACCCGTTTACATACCCGTAACAATTATTCGGGATGGCGAGGTATTATGGGATGAAATCTACGACCTTGGCTATGACGAAGCATGGCTGACGACTCAACTAAATTCCCATAATATCACGGACTACAAGAATATTTTTATTGCTGAATGGCTGGAGGGGGAAGGTTTATTTGTACAAACCATTTCATAACACAGCGAAAAAGAGGCTGTCTCGCTTGACGGCCTCTTTTATGGTTAATTTGGATCCTTATAATTTAAGGCTCGGGTACTGTCGCCATACCCTTTGGTCGTCGGGTCTTGCACAATACCTAGCAATGATAGCAATACAAAAACAGCATTTGCCAAGGTAATTACCCAATCCTGAAGTGCATCCGAAAGCTGGAAACTAGTTATGCCCAAGGAATTTAATCCGCCTAGTATCATTTGCGCGACAATAAATAGCTGCGAGATAAATGCAATCACCCAGTTCCGGTTCTTAAACCGGACTCTCCAGTTAATCATGACACCATCCCTTTCCACAAAAATGATTTATCTTTCTACTAACATATGCTTAGATTGGAATTGGTTGTCCACGATTGTCATGGTGTTAAAAGATTTCTATTTAGACGTCTTTGTTGGTCTTTTTTTAGATGAATCTTTATAATAGTAAGAAGCAAAAAATCACACGAAGGTTAGGAGATCATTATGGACAAGCTGCGCCCAATCTGGGAATTAGTCGTCCGTTTCTGGAAAAAGAAACATTTAACTCAAATTCTATTGTTGATTTGTCTAGTGGTCGTGCTATCAACTATTTCATATTTTGGCTGGCTCGCCTCACGAGCCAATGTACAGTCATTAAAGGAAGGCCTAAGCCAGCCGACGGTTATTTATGATAAAAATGGCAATGTTGCTTCAAATGTTGCAACAAACCGGACAAAAGGTGTGAAAATTGAGGAGCTGCCCAAATATGTTCCGAATGCGGTCGTAGCTATAGAGGATGAGCGATTTTATGAGCATGGCGGTTTCGATATTCAGGGGATCGCCCGTGCCTTCTTCGGTAACTTATTCGCCGGCAGGATTACTGGAGGCGGAAGCACCCTTACGCAGCAGCTCACTAAAAACGCGCTGCTGTCGCCAGAACGAACCTATAAACGGAAGGCTGAGGAATTATTTTTAGCGGTAAAAATTGAAAAAGTTTATACTAAAGACGAAATTCTGCAAATGTATCTAAACCAAGTTTATTTCGGCAGCGGTGCCTGGGGAATTGGCAATGCCTCAAAGAAATATTTTAATAAGGATGCCAAGGACATGACCATTAGTGAGGCTGCAATGATTGCCGGTCTTCTGCATGCGCCGAATTATCTTGATCCTTATAGAAATTATACGGGAGCAATGGACCGAAGAGATGTCGTGTTGGGTAAAATGAAGGAACTTGGGATGATAACCACAGCCCAATACAGCCAAGCTAAAAAAGAAAAAATCCGCCTGCATGACGGCGGTGGCAGCTTTGTAGAGCGGAAATACCCTTATTATGTTGATGCTGTTTTAAACGAGGCCATTTCCCGATACGGTCTGACACAGGATGAAATTTTAACAAGAGGCTACCGAATTTATACGGAAATGGATCAAAATTTACAGGCGGGCCTAGAAAAGGTTTATGCAAATAAATCCTTGTTTCCTAGAGGGATGGGGGGAGAAACCGTCCAAAGCGGCTCTGTCTTGATGGACCCAGCATCAGGCGGTGTTCTTGCCCTCGTCGGGGGACGCGGTGAACAAGTGTTTCGCGGCTTTAACCGGGCGACGCAATTAAAGGCGCAGCCAGGTTCTTCAATCAAACCGTTGGCTGTCTATACAGCAGCTCTTGAGGAAGGTTATACTTATTCGTCAGAACTGGTGGATGAGCCGCTTACAATTGGCAATTATAAGCCGGAAAATTTCACAAAAACATATCAGGGCAAGGTTCCATTGTATAAGGCTTTGGAAGACTCCTTAAATGTTCCGGCCGTCTGGCTGTTGAATCAGGTAGGCTTAAACAAGGGACTTGATTCCTTGAAACGTTTCGGTATTCCTGTAGAAAAAGAAGATAGAAATCTAGCGGTCGCACTTGGCGGGATGAGTAAAGGCGTTTCCCCCCTGCAGATGGCCAATGCTTACACTGTTTTTCCAAATGGCGGGAAGCGTCAGGACAGCCATTTGATTACAAAAATTGTCGGCCCAACAGACAATATTATTGCTGAACGGGAAGCTAAAACAACCAAAGTGACCTCCAAAAAGGTGGCAAATGAAATGACCTCCATTCTTCTAAATGTGGTTGAATCTGGAACAGGTCAAAAAGCACGCATCCCGGGAGTACAAATTGCCGGGAAAACCGGTTCAACTCAGCTTCCGTTTGCTGATATAAACGGCACGAAGGATCAATGGATGGTCGGCTATACGCCAAATCTGGTAGGGGCCATTTGGATTGGTTTTGACCAAACGGACCGCCAGCACTACCTGCCAAGCTCAAGTTCTTCAAATGTCGTGCCTATTTTTAGAGAAATCATGAGAACATCAACAACCTCTCTTCCGAAGAAAAATTTTGATGTTGTGTCCATAAATGCTAAGCTAGCCGGGGAAACAAACTCTGCTGCAAACATACAAGACCAGGCTGAAGAAATTGGTAAAGAATTAAATGAAAGTGCCAAAAAGATTGGGAACACAATAAAAGAACAAGCACCTGAATGGAAAAAAGGATTGGAGGAAGTACTCTATAATGTTGGCGAAAAGGTCGACTCGTTAATTCAAAAACTGCAGAGTATGCAAAAATAGCACGCCGCTTGGCGTGCTATTTATCATCTGTTAACTCTATTGGGTTTTGATGAAATGTTTTTTCCTTATGCCTCTGTAAAAGCTTTAGCAGGACTGGACCAAGGGTTAAATAAAACAAAAAGTTGCCGGCCGCATGATATAGATCAAACGGGATCCCTCTTAGGTAGTAAACCCAAAAAGCAGCCGGACCGCCAATGATGAAAACATTTAAGGATACCATGAATCCAAAAAACAGCCCGGTAAAACCGGCGTATGACGATAAAAGCAGATGGGGAATTTTCTCATAAAACCTTCCAATCACGCCCGATACAACGGCAACTGCTCCCCATGCTATCAGCTGCATCACAACAAAAGGACCAAAGCCCAACACCAGGTTTGAACCCAAGACTGTCAGAACTGCAATAATCAATCCAAACCTTACTCCATAAATCAAGGCAGAGCAAATTATTATAACCGTTGATGGCTGGACGTTTGGAATCATCCCCATATAAATCCTGCCAACAATACTCAAGGTTGCTAAACACGCCATCAAGGTCATGTTTCTTAACGTTAAAAGGTTCCGTACCCTGGGCCTAAATATGGAAAGAACGCTCTCCATCACTTGTCCTCCCTATAATCGACAACATAATTCCACTCTAATGTGTCGCCAGGATTAACATCCTTTACGCCGGATGAGCGGTCTCCTTTGACTCCATTTATTCTGTAGCTCCATCCGCTGTAAGGCCCTTTGTCAAATTCACGCCATCCGCCAATACCTTTTGTATATAGCATGGCACCTGAACCGGTAGTTTCCAGCTTTATGCCGGCCTCCTGACAGACTTGTTTTAAAACATCAGCTGCTCTCGTTTGATCGTTTATTTTAACTGACCGCGGTGCAATTAAATAGCCATCAGGCGTCTTTACTGAAACAGTTACTGAGTCTTGCTTTTTTTCTTCGACCGGTGCAGATGCTGGTGCCGTACTGCCCGCTGGCTGCTGCGTTACCGTTGAAGTTTGTTTTACAGGCTGAGTAGTTATTACTTTTACTGTTGAATTCTTTCCAGCGGTATCAGATGACGTTGCTTCAGCATTGGAAACAATCCCTTCCACATTCTTTACAGTTTCCGCAGCAGTTTGCTGATTATGCTGAACTTGTTTAACTTGAGGGGTGGTTGTTGTCGTTGTAATCGTTTTGCCCGGAGTATAGCCATATAAAGCATAGCCAATCCCGCCGATAACCAAAAGCCATGATGCAATATCACCGATGATTTTCTGCCAGCCTTTCATGGTTACACCCCCAAGAACTTTCTTCTAAGAATTAAAGCCAGTGCCCCAATAAATGCGGTAGTGCCTCCTACCTTAAGGTTATTGGAATTGATGGTACCACTTTCTTTTTCAACTTTTACCTCAACTTTGGGTTCACCCGCTGCTGTTTGAACCGCGGCAGGTTGCTGGACGACAATCACTTGCGGCTGTGAAGATGTATTTCCTGCAGCTCCAGCTGTGCCAGCATTATTGTTTGTAATGATTTCTCTAATTACCTCTTTCGTGGACTCTGAGACAGGCAATTTTGAAACGTCTGTTGTCGGCGTAACAGTCACATAATTATTGTTGTTTACTACTGTTGGTGTTGGAGCAGATGTAGATGGTTGTGATGGTGCAGGCTCCTCTTTAGCTTGGTATGGAAAGCTAAAGAGCTGATCACCGCTTTTAAACTTATCGTATGCCACTAAAGCTTGGAAAACTTGCTCTGTTGCAAAACTATTCTCTGCAGTTTCGGATTTCATCCATTTATAGCCGCCATTTCCTATTTCATAGGTAAATAGATGGTTAACAGGATTTTTTCCATCCTTAGTGAATTCAGTCGAAGTCGGGTCCACACCAATAGAGGAAAGTCCAATTACAACCTGGGCAGTTGAAGATGAGTTTTCTCCCCAATTATCAAAACCGCCATTTGCCGTTTCAACCGTTTTTAAATAAGTAACGGCACTATTGATGTCTGCTTTGACAACAACATCTGACTTATGCTTGCCTAATGCAGTTAGCACCATTCCAGTTGTATCCGGATCTGCTTGTTTACTTGTTGATCCATCCCAGTTCCAGCCACCGGCGGTTGAATCCATAGTTGTAATCTTGTCGATAAGTTTATCCTTTGTCCATAAAGCATCAGTTGGGATAGTGTAATCTGCACTATCTAATGCAATTAAGGCATATACATAGGCAGTAAATGCGGTCAGGGATGTATCACTATAAGCCTTTTTTATTAAGTCTTGCCCCTCAAAATTAGCAGGATCTGCCCCTAATGCACGAATAGCTAAGATTGTTTTATGAAGCTCCGTTCCTTTTAAATCAGTTCCATTTACCCTGCTTTTCAGCTTCATTAAATAGTCTTGTTTGTTCGCTGCGGTCAATTTCCCTGCTTTTGAAAGCGTAATAGCCAGCCAATCTGAATTTAGCTCTCCAGCCTGAACGTGTTCAGCAGTAGAGGCAATCTCGGTGCTGACATCCTCAGCTGCATAAGTATTGTAAGGTACCGCCAGCGCCAGTACACCCACAATTACCATCAATTTTGTTGCTTTTCTCATTTTTTCTCTCTCCCTTTCTATCTTTACACCAAAATTGGCATAAAAAAATCCTCCTATCAGTTAGGAGGAGGTGTTATGTATGCTAAGTAACAAACGAGTGACGTTTCCTGCTTAACACGCTCCTATCCACGTAGGCATTTGTGTTTAAAAACAGGCAGGTTTCCTGGCTCATGGTCATTGCTTCCTATGTCTTCCCATCTATTAAGACAGTGACATCTTATAGGTTGCTCCCATTTACAGTGGCGGGACCGCGTTGGCTTTTAACCAACTTCCCTATTAAGCTAAGAGTCTTGTTTTAAGACTTTAGCACCTGTTTTTTAAAGATTATTTTTTTATGCTGTTATTATTATAGTAAAAGTCGGGTTCATTTGTACATGTTTTTGTTTTTGCTTTCTTTTTTATAAATCAATTTATGGAATTAAACAAGCAAGGAGCAACCCAAAAAAGGTGCCCCCTTGGCCTTCTGTTATTCAAAATTTCTTGTTAGGTTGGCCATTTCGATGGCGCCAGAAGCAGCATCCCAGCCTTTGTTGCCTGCTTTTGTACCTGCCCGCTCGATTGCCTGCTCGATTGAATCTGTGGTTAATACCCCAAAAATAACCGGAATGCCAGTATCAAGCGTGATGCGGGATACTCCTTTAGCGACTTCATTACACACGAAATCAAAATGTGGTGTGGAACCACGGATAACTGTACCTAGGGTGATAACTGCATCATATTTTTTGCTGTCTGCCATTTTTTTAGCTATTAATGGAATCTCAAATGCGCCTGGAACCCACGCGACATCCACATCAGATTCATTCACTCCATGGCGCTTTAAAGCATCCTGCGCCCCAGACAATAATTTGCTTGTAATAAATTCATTAAAACGTCCTACTACGATTCCGACTTTCAGTCCTGTACCAACTAAATTTCCTTCAAAAATATGTCCCATTTCTATTCCTCCGTATTTTTAATAATGAAGCAGATGGCCTAATTTATCATGTTTGGTTTTTAAATAGCTTTCATTTTCGGGTCTCATTTCCATTTGCAGCGGTACCCGCTCGACGACTTCCAGGTCGTAGCCCTTTAGGCCCTTAATTTTACGCGGATTATTCGTTAATAACATCATTTTTCTGATGCCAAGATCTCTTAAAATTTGTGCACCAATTCCATAATCCCTTAAATCAGGCTTAAAGCCGAGTTTTTCATTTGCCTCTACCGTATCATAGCCTTGTTCCTGAAGCTGATAGGCCTTCATTTTGTTAAGGAGGCCAATGCCTCTGCCTTCCTGGCGCATATACAACAGCACACCATTTCCGGCTTGTTCAATCTGCATTAGGGCGGCGTGGAGCTGCGGACCGCAGTCACAGCGGTAAGACCCAAAAACATCACCCGTTAAGCATTCCGAATGAACCCTGACCAGAATTGGCTTCTCCGGGTCAATTTCACCTTTAATGAGAGCAACATGCTCTTTGTCGTCTACCATATTTGAATACCCGATTGCTTTAAAATCGCCATATTCAGTCGGCAACTTGATTTCCACTTCCCGCTTTACCAATTTATCCTTTTGATTTCGGTATTCAATCAGATCTTTGATTGTAATCATTTTCAGGCCCAGCTTATCGGCGATTTTTCTTAGCTGTGGTACCCGGGCCATCGTCCCGTCTTCATTCATGATTTCACAAATAACGCCAGCAGGCTTGGCTCCAGATAGGTTTGCAAGATCAACTGCTGCTTCTGTGTGACCTGTTCTTCTAAGGACGCCGCCTTTTTTAGCGATAAGCGGAAAAACATGGCCAGGACGTTTAAAATCGGCAGCTTTTGACTGAGGATCAATCAAATTCATGATTGTCGCAGACCGTTCAAAGGCCGAAATACCTGTTGTAGAATTTTTATGATCAATGCTGACTGTAAAAGCAGTCCCATGCGGGTCGGTATTGTTCGCTACCATCGGCATTAAATCCAATTTTTTTGCTAATTCTTCCTCAATCGGAACACAGACAAGGCCTCTACCATGCGTTACCATCAAATTGATAACCTCAGGAGTCGTCTTTTCGGCAAGCGCTATGAAATCTCCTTCATTTTCCCTGTCCTCATCATCGCAAACAATGATAACGTTCCCTTGTTTCAATTCTTCGATTGCTTCTTCAATCCTGTCAAACATACCGTATCACTCCTTTGTTCAGTTTTTTCATGCAATTTTATAAAAATCCATTCGCTTCTAAAAATTGGGCCGTAATACCTGATTGGCCTTTAGGCTTCTGATTGTTCGAAAAATTATTCATAAAATGAGCGACATACTTGCCAATCATATCGCATTCCAAATTTACAATCTCTCCCGGTCCTTTGTTACCGACCACAGTTTCCGACATCGTATGGGGAATTAACGATATTGTAACGGAGTTTTCGGTTACTCCAAATACCGTTAAGCTTGTCCCATCCACTGTTATGGAGCCTTTATAAATAATGTATTTCAATATTTCCGGCTCGGTCTCAATTTCATAATACACAGCATTTTCAAGCGCATTTTTACTTTTAATAACCCCGGTGCCATCGATATGCCCCGACACAATATGACCGCCAAACCTTCCACCGGCCGCCATTGCTCTCTCAAGATTTACTTTTGAGCCGCGCTTTAACGAATTTAAACTAGAGGCTTTAACCGTTTCCGGCATGACGTCGACCGTAAAACGGGTTCCCGTAAAGGAGGTGACAGTTAAGCAAACCCCATTGACAGCAATACTGTCTCCAAGATGAACATCGGCGAGAATTTTTTTCGCTTCAATCGTCATCACAAATGAATTACCAGTCCGCTGTATAGCCGAAATAGTACCAATCTCTTCAATAATTCCGGTAAACATCCTTCTTTCTCCCTTCATTAGGGTTTCCAGGGATTAAAGATTCTTCTAAAAAGCAAAAAGACCCTGAGGTAAAAACCTTCAGGGCCTGTTTAAAGACAATAGAAAATTAAGGCTTAAAAAAGGCTAAATTTCGCCAATTTTAATCCTGCTTATTTCCCTTCTCCCATCCAGACTTTAACTGTCGGCTCCGGAATTTCACCAGATCCACCGTTTAACAAAATTGTTAACCGGGTCACGGACTAAGAAGCATGTGCTTCATCACCGCCGGTAAGGATTTTCACCTTGCCCCGAAGGAATTACTGTTAAATTATTTTAATATTATTATACAGAAGTGCATCTGTAAAGGAAACCGAACTGATTAATGAAAATAAACTTTATTTATACACCATTACTGGCAAATAAATTTCAAAATGAAGATCACCGCAGGCATTTTGCTCTTTGTGCTCTTCCTTATAGATCTCTAAACTTAATGCTTGATGATCTTGCTCATAGCCATATTCTTTCATCCACGTAAACAAAAGGTTATATGTATTTTCTACCTCATCAGGTTTTCCTTTATGGGTTGTCACCACATAATTTTTACTTGGGATCGTAAAGCCAACCATTCCTTCCGGGATTTCTGTAATTTTTTCAACAGGTGCAGTGACGTAATAGGTAAACTCCGTCTCCCGGCTATGAAACGGGGCAATAAGAACCGGTTCCTCTGTCTTAAAGGAAATTTCCTCTAAGCGTTGTTTAAATTTTGTAAACAACTTGGGTATCTTGTTAGTTTCAGTATAACTTCCATTCCATGAAATTCCAACTACTCTCAATTCATTTTTTTCTACTACTTGGATATCCATGTTAAAACCCCCTTTTTTTCTATCTTATTTCTAATATTCTCACAATATCCTTAAATTCCTGCCAAAAAAATTCGACTTTTTCAAAAATTTATTATTTTAAAAAAATCAAAAATGCAGCCAAAATGGTGGCTGCACTTTATTTCTAAATGTTGGAATTAATTTCAAAAATATTCCACAAGAACTTCTTGAAATTTATTTCTTAGGTAGTTTGTTTAATAGAATCCTCTCCCATCGGCTCCAGGGGATCAGATTTTTAATGAGGATGGCCATTTGCACACCCTTACCAATAGGAAAACGTAATGCTGGTTTTTGCATTTTGGCTATTACTGCGATTTTTTCGGCTACCTCCCGTGGGTCGCCAAACTTTTCTTCTCCGGATAGAATGTAATTTTCCATACCTTCCATTAGTCGGTAGTACGGTGAGTCGGGTTGGGAGCGGGTAATTTGTTTTCCTGAAGACCAAATACTGGTCCTGTACGAACCAGGCTCTACCATTACTACATCCACGCCAAATGGCTTCATTTCCAGGCGGAGGCATTCACCCCAGCCTTCGAGGGCGTGCTTTGATGCCACATATGGTGACATTCCTGGAAAGGCGACAACGCCGCTGATGCTGCTAAGATTAATGATTTTTCCATGACGCTGCTGTCGCATATATGGCAAGATGGCTTTGGTAACTGCCATCACACCAAAAACGTTTGTTTCAAATTGTTTACGGTATTCCTCCATCGGGAGCTCCTCGACAAACCCGGCAGCGGCGTAGCCCGCGTTGTTGACGAGTACGTCGATACGGCCTAGAGTTTCCGTTAGTTTGTCGAGTTGGTTGATTGAATCTTGTGAGGTAACGTCTAGTTGGTGGACGGTGATTTTATCTTCGATGTTTTCTTTCTTGGCTTCTGAAAGGAGTTCGCCGCTTTTTTCAAGATTTCTCATCGTCGCTATAACATGAAAACCCGACCGAGCAAGCTCCAGAGTTGTTAAAAGGCCGAATCCGCTTGAGGATCCTGTTACAATGGCAATCGGTTCGTTCATGGTAATTCCCCCTTAAATAAAAATGTAACAAAGTTTTGACAAATTCCTGCAAAATTCAGCAGGAAATTTTCTTCTTTTTGAGAAAGATTAATGGGAAATTAAAAGGAGTGATGAATTTGATAATAAAACCACGCTTTATCCCACTGATTATTCTTATTTTAGAGGCCTTGGTAAGGCGTCTACGGAAAAACCATCCAAAATGGCAGCTGATTTCAGATGAATTAGCCGGACGATGGGCAGATACCGCGGTGAACAATCGATTGATTATTACCTGCACTCTCTCCTGAAAAAGAATACCATATTTTCCACGATTTGAACCTTCCCGATGGAGAGTACAACTGCCAAATTGATACCTTCCTTACAACTACCAAAAGCGGAATTATCATAGATGTGAAAAATCATAAGGGAAAGATCTTAATTGACACAGATTCAGAACAATTAATTCAAACAGTTAATGGTGAAGAATATACATACCCCTATCCAATTTTTCAGGTAGAAAGGCATCAAAGTGTCCTTAATAGAGTGCTTACTGAACACAATTTACCACCGTTACCCATTGAATATTTAGTAGTTTTCAGTAATCCTAATGCCATTCTTTCCTTTGTCGGGAGAAATGGATTGAAGGTCATGCAGCACATCTGCAAATCCCCTGTATTCTTCATAAAATGCAGTTATTTGAGAATTTCCATAAACAAGAGATATTTGACCCAAAGGATCTTCGGAAGTTTGATAAACTTTTGTTAAAGCTTAATACTGTTCCAACAAAGCCAATTCTCAAAAGATTTGACATACTCCATGGTGATTTGTTGCCGGGGGTGCATTGTCCAATTTGTTTACATTTACCAGTGCAACGCAAAAACCAAAATTGGTATTGTTCATTTTCTAATACCTTTGTTCCAAATGCCCATCTTTACACTATCCAGGATTATTTTTTATTATATGGGCCTAGTATTACCAATCAACAGTTTAGGGAGTTCGCGCAAATATCTTCGCCAGATCTTGCACGTAGATTACTTCATTCAGCCAATCTTAAATATGTGGGTGAAAACAAAGCGAGGGTCTATTTTCCTACAGAAATTCCTTTTATTCACCCAACAAATTTCCGTAAAAATTAATTACTTGTATGATTCGCTGATAAATTTGAAAATCCGCTGATATATTTAAAAATTCGCTGATATATCATAAAAATTCGCTGATAAAATCAAAAATTCGCAATATATCATAAAAATTCGCTGATATTTTTTCTTGCTTGAAAAATCGATTTCCTATATAACATGATTATCGGTATTTACATGATTTTCTCACTCAACTCGGGGATTTTTTCTAAAAAATTGTAATTTTGCTTTTAAAAAGGAAACATCCGCGCGAATTTCCGGCCCATTTCCAACTAACTTTAAGCAAAACTCCGTGCCCGCTCACAATAGTTAGTTACCTTTTTAAAAAACCAACCAAAAAAGGCCGTTCGCACACCAAAACGCGAACGGCACAATTTATTTTTACGAAAAAAACAGACCCTTTAAAAGAGTCTGTTTAATTTTTAACAGTTATTAAGCTTTACGGACATTTACCGCTTGCGGCCCACGCTGGCCGTTTTCGATATCAAACGTAACTTCTTGTCCTTCGTCTAAGGTTTTGAAACCCTCGATTTGAATTGCAGAGTAATGAACGAAGACGTCTTCTCCGCCATCTCTTTCGATAAATCCAAAACCTTTTTCACTGTTAAACCATTTTACCTTGCCATGTTCCATTTCTTTCGGTGCCTCCTAGCATATTCCCATAACTAAATTTTGCAAAATAATGCTTGCACATATATTTTTACCCGTATGCATTCCTCATATACCAATTCCAAGTAAAAAAATTTTTATTTATCTAAAACCCATTTGCGAATAGCCATCGCCACGCCATCTTCTTCATTAGAAGCTGTCACCCAGTCAGCCGTTTCCTTTACAATCTCCTGGGCATTTCCCATGGCCACACCCATGCCAGCTTCTTTAATCATGGCCAGATCGTTACGGGAGTCTCCGATAGCCATTACATTCTTCATCTCAATTCCGAGCCGCTCGCACACAAGCTTTAATCCTTGCGCTTTGTTAATACCTGAAGCGTTAACCTCTATGTTGAATGGTGTTGAATTTGACAGTTCAAATTCACCTCTAGCTTCTAGCTCTTTAATCACAATTTCGCGGACGGCATCGTCGTGAATATTGAAGCCAAATTTCATCCACTCAACCGAATGCAAATCCTCTGGCATTTCATTGTGCCAGTTTCGTTCCGTACTGATTGCCCAAAATGTCGCTTTGTGCTCATTGGCAAGCTTCAGCATCCATTCAATTTGTTCAGATTTTACAAGCGATCTTCTCACAAGTTCGCGTTTTTCATCCCAAATCTCACTTCCATTTACCGTCACCAAAAAGGACGAAAGATTTAGAGAATCGGCATGATTATGACTATTTAAAAAAGATCGTCCTGTACTTAGAACAACAAATACGCCCTTATCCTGGGCTTCTTTGATCGCCTCACGGTTTGCCACAGAAATTTCATGCTGGTTATTTAATAAGGTCCCATCCATATCAAGGGCAATTAATTTAATATCTATATGATTATTCAATTCCTCTTGCTCCCTTCTGTTCTGCTCATTACATTAGATTACCATTTTTGAATACGTCTTTTCAAAGAAGGAGACTTTTTAATTTACATAATATTTTTATGGTAAATGCAAAAAACTCCCTGCGATATTCCGCAAGGAGGGAGATGAAAATAAGAAACTGATAGTTGCTCCTTATGATTAATGATGATGGTGATGGCCGCCTCTGGATGGGTTGGTAATTACCCACTCTTCATTAGGTACTTGGAAAAATTGAATCCAAACACCATCTAACCATTCATTATCCTTTTCCAGAATAAAATCAATATCCTTATCGGATTTTACCACTTCATCCTTGTCGGTTGGTGTATCAAGCATCAGGTCATAATGGGCATGATCGCCGTGGATGTTGGAAACATAAACACGGAACATTTTACCCTCCGCTTCCTCTTGTCCAAGCATTTTTTTCAATTCCTTTGCAGCACTACGATTTACTTTTACCTTCATTTCTTCTAAGCCCTCTTTCTAAAATAATTAACGAGTATTTCGTTTTCTTTTCTCTCTAACCAGCTGGAACCAAATAAACGCGATGTATAGCGGGATGGCTACATAGAGAAAGTATGGAAAACGATATTGTTCTTTTTTGAAAAATAAATAAATGGCGCAGCCTAAAAAAGCAGTGACAATAATTCCGTATTTGGGCAGGGGAACGTCCTTCAGGCTTGGGATTTTAACGGTGCTTACCATTAAGAAACAAATCACAAAAAAGGCGATAGGGAGAACAATTGATGGCATTTTGCCGTGAAACAGCGTCAGCAGCGTTAACACCCCGCCCCCAGCCGTGATGGGTACACCCGTAAAATACTTTAATGAAGATTTCACCGCATTTATGTTGAAGCGTGCTAATCGATAAGCTCCGAATAATGGAAACAAACCTGAAATCGCCATGCCCACAATGCCATATGTAGAAAAGTAGGAGTAATAAGCCATCATCGCAGGCGCAACACCAAAGGTAACGATGTCAGCGAGTGAATCAAGCTCTTTTCCCAGCTCACTTTCCACACGCAGTATTCTGGCAATCCGTCCGTCCATGCTATCGAGCATCATCCCGATTAAGATCAGAATGGCCGCATTCTTATAATCCCCCTGGGCCGAATACATGACCGACAAAAAGCCAAAAAATAAATTAAATAGCGTAAACAAATTTGGAATACTGTTTCTAATAATATGTATCACTCCAATTTAAACAATAAAAAGGATTAATTAATACCCTTTTATTCAAAATCATTCCTCTCTTATTAATATCTGTTAGGTTACGTTACTATGTCAATATTATATCATAACATATTTTAACAAAATTAATTTTAAAAATATAGAAGAGGCTGTTCCGTATTGAAACAGCCCCCTTTTTATGATTTCATGATGATGCTTCTTTTTCTGAGGTTTTTAATACTTTATCCTTTGAGAAGAACCATCCTGCTGCAGCAATTCCAACCAAGACAAGGTAAAAACTCACCTTCCACTCGGTTGAGTGTGCAAAATCTTCATTTAATATTGCTAGTTCAGGATGGGAAAGTGTATAGACAACAAGTTTGACTCCCACCCAGCCAACAATCGCAAATGCGGCAATCTCAAGGCCTGGGCGTCTTTCGAGAAGCTTAACAAACATATTAGCTGCAAAACGCATAATCACTAGACCAATAATTCCGCCGGCAAAGATAACCAAGAACTTTCCGCCATCTAGTCCGCCAATATTCGGAAGCGGGGTATTGGGAAGAACGACAGCCATGGCAACAGCTGCGAGAATAGAATCAACAGCAAAAGCAATATCCGCCAATTCCACCTTAAATACGGTGGTCCAAAATCCACTTTTTTTACTTATTTCCTTTTTCTCTTTTCCTTCAGCTTTTCTTTTCACTACTTTACGAAAAATGTGATTGCCGGCCATAAATAATAAATAAAGGGCACCAATGGCTTGAACCTGCCATACATCCACCAGGAAGGAAATGGCGAAAAGAGAAGCAAAACGGAAGATAAATGCACCAGCCAAGCCGTAAAATAATGCCTTTTTTCGTTCTTCCTCTGGGAGATGTTTTACCATGATTGCCAATACCAAAGCATTATCCGCCGCTAGTAAACCTTCTAATGCCACCAAAATAATTAAAACCCAGCCGTACTCCAACAATAGAGAAAAATCCACTATACAATTCCTCCTTTAAAAGGTTTTGGTTCATAAAATACCCTTTTGCCAAATAAAAAGGCCTTTACCGAATACAGTAAAGGCCTAAAAAAGCATATAAAAAGACCTTTACAGTAAAGTAAAGGTCTTGCTAACAACGTCCAGGTTGCCAATAAAGCCGGAGAATAAATTCTCGGAATGACGACTTTATTGTAGCAGCTACTCCCCTTTAAAAAGGAAATATTCTATTACTTATACTATATTAAACTTTTAAAAAGATGTCAATGTAAGTTTCTAAGAATGCAAATATTTTACAGTTCATACACTGCGGAGTATTTTTTCTCGAGGTATTCCACCAGGTAGTCAGCGTTCAATTCTTCACCTGTTACCTTGACAATTAATTCATTCGGTGTATAAAGCTTCCCATATTGATGAATATTTTCCTTTAACCAGTCCTGAATCGCATCAAACCTGCCATTTTCAATAAGCTGATGAAATTCCGGCAAATCCTGTTGAATCTTCCTAAGAATTTGCGCCGCATACAGGTTTCCTAACGAATAAGATGGGAAATAACCAATGCCGCCAAACGACCAGTGAACATCCTGCAACACTCCTACCGTATCAGAAATCGGTATAATTCCTAGGTAATCCTCGATCTTTTGATTCCAAATGCTTGGCAAATCCTTTGCTTCTATTTCACCAGCGATTAGGGCCTTTTCGATTTCATAGCGGACCATAATATGCAGATTATAGGTCAGTTCATCTGCTTCAACTCGGATGAACGATGGCTCAACTGTGTTAACCGCTCGATAAAACTCATCGACAGACACATTTGCAAGCTGCTCTGGGAATGTTTCCTTAAGCTTGGGATAAAAATAATTCCAAAATTCTTTGCTGCGGCCGACCATGTTTTCTAAAAATCTTGATTGAGATTCATGAATCCCAAAAGAGGCACCGCTTTGAAGGACAGATTCCTCATACTCCGGATTAATATGCTGTTCGTAAATGCCATGACCCGCTTCGTGGATCGTGCCAAATAAGGCAGAGCGCACATTTTGTTCCAAATAACGCGTCGTCAAGCGGACGTCCCCAATATTCACTGTTTGAGCAAACGGGTGAACAGTCTCATCCAATCTTCCGGCCTCCATATCAAAACCAATGATTGGCAGGATATAGCGATTAAATTGTTTCTGCTTTTCAACTTCAAAAGCCTGGTTGAAAATTTCCGACCTTGTTCCTCTACCAGTCTTTTGAATCCGATTCAATAACCGTACACTGGATTCTCTTAGCTTTGCAAACAGCGGATCCAGAATTTTTACGGTTAAACCAGGTTCAAATTCATCTAGCAAAGCATCATATGGATGGTCCTCATAGCCATAGATTTCAGCGAACTTTCGCTTGTACTCCACAATCTTTTCCAGATACGGTAAGAAACGAGCAAAATCGTTATTTGCTCTTGCCTCCTCCCAGGCATCATTTGCCTGTCCTGTCAGCACCGAATAGTCCTGGAACATGTCAGCGGGAATGCTTTTGGATTTTTCATAAAAAGTCTTATATTCTCTTACCTTCGCTTTTGTTGCTTCATCTAAAACTGCAGAATTCGCAGGAAGTGTTAAAGTAGTAAGCAGTTCACCCATTTCTGGTGAAACCGATAATTTAAACACCTCTGTCCTCAATGTGCCGGCTGCCTTTGCAAAAACGTGTCTCCCTTTTTTCGGTGCCATCACCTTCTGATCCCAGTCTGCCAAACCGATAATACTTGAGTAATGCGTTATTTTTTCATCTAATGCCTTAAATTTCTCCAATGCGTGTTGTAATTTCGGCTCCAATACCTTCTGTTCCATATTAGCCCCCTCCTGTTCTATTTTCCAATTGATGAAAAAACTGTTAGTTCATCCTCATTTATTATAAAGGAAAACTGGTCATTATGGAAAAAATTTGAAAGCCTTTTCAAACTGATTTTTATCTCTTATCTCCCTCGTTTTTATGTCTGTATAAATTTTACAAATGGGTGAAAAATACAAACATTGTTTAAAATATTTCCGAATTTATTAATAGAATTTTATTTCCTTACTCCAAGGAGGACAATAATATGCGGGAAAACATTTGGATGTCGGTCGGAAAACCTGAGCATCGAATAGATGCACTGGAAAAGGCTTCCGGCAACATCAAATACCTGGCGGATTTTTCAGCGCCCGGACTTATCCATGCGAAATTAGTTACAAGCACTCATGCCCATGCCAAAATTAACGCCATAGATGTTACCGAAGCCTGGAAGGTATCTGGTGTTCGAGCGATTGTGACCGGCGAAATGTTTCCATTTCATATCGGCCCGATCCTCGCAGATCGCCCACCGCTTGCTTATGAAAAAGTGCGCTATTATGGCGAACCTATCGCCATTGTAGTGGCTGATCATGAATATCAGGCAAAAAAAGCGGCAGGCCTTGTTAAGGTCGACTATGACCCGCTGCCGATTGTTAATTCCGTTAAGGAAGCATTTCAGAACGGCGCACCCCTAATCCATGAAAATTCAGGACAGTACATGAAAATTATCAGTAATGTTTACCCTGTTCAAGGAACAAATATCGGAAGCCATATCAAAATCCGCAAAGGAAATTTCATAACCGCTTGGGAAAACTGTGAAGTGAAAATAAAAGAAACCTATTCTTTTAACCTTTCAGACCATGCCGCTTTAGAGCCACGCTGTACAAGAGTGGAAATTAGCCCAAACGGGAAGGTTATTGTCCATTCCACCACACAGTCGCCCTATACGATAAAAAAGGTGTTAAATCAGTTTTTTAATATTGAGGTGGGTAATATTGTCGTTCACGTCCCAATGCTTGGCGGTGCTTTTGGCGGTAAAGGAACCGTTCAATTAGAACCGCTTGCTTATCTGGCCTCAAAGGCGGTAGGCGGGAAAATGGTTAAACTTGAGTATGACCGGGAAGAAGATTTGATAACAGCCCCCTGCCATATTGGCTTAGAAGCTACGATTTCACTTGGAGCTGACAAAAACGGCAGACTTATTGCAGGGCAATATAACTTTTTAATTGATTCAGGTGCCTATACTGATCAGGCTGCCGGGATTACCAGAGCCATGGCTCTTGACTGTACAGGTCCATACAACATACCAAACGTTTGGTGTGACTCCTATTGTATGTATACAAACCATCCTTTTGCGACATCCTTCAGGGGTTACGCACATCCGGAGCTGACTTTTGCTGTGGAGCGGACGATGGACCAGCTTGCCAAAAAGTTAAATATCGATCCGATTGAGCTTCGAAAAAGAAACATCATCAAGCCGGGCGATACGAGCCCTACACAGACTGTCCTTACAGCTAGTAATATTGGCGATGCTGAAAAATGTATGGAAAGAGCGAAGGAACTCATTCAATGGGATCAAGGTCAGCGGCTTGAAACCAACAATGGCAAGGTGATCACAAGGGGGATGAGCATCTTTTGGAAAACTTCGACAACCGCAACAAATGCGCAGGCAGGTGCTATCCTGACTTTTGAATCGGATGGCAGCGTTAATTTAAACTGTGCTGCGATTGAATTGGGACAGGGCACTAAAACAATCCTGGCACAAATGGCAGCAGAACGGTTGAAGATGGAACTAAATAAAGTCCACGTTACAATGGAGGTCAATACTCAAAATGATCCGCACCAGTGGCGAACAGTTGCCAGCAGTACCACATTTTTAGCAGGCCGGGCAGTTATGGCAGCTTGTGATGATGCCATATCACAGCTAAAAAAAACAGCTTCAATCGCATTGGAATGTTCTGCCGAGGATTTAGAAGTCGGCGGCGGCCGGGTATATTTAAAACCAAACCCGGAATATGGCATAAAAATCGAAGATATTGCTCTTGGATACAAATATCCCAATGGCCATGCCGTTGAAGGACAAGTAGTCGGGCACGGGAGATATGTCCAAAGACATCTAACCCCGATGGATAAGGAAACAGGCTTCGGAAAGCCCGGCCCCTGGTGGTCCGTTGGAGCCCAGGCAGTTGAAGTGGAATGGGATTCCAAAGACTGTACGTACAAAATTTTAAAAGCAGTAACAGTGCTCGACGGCGGCAGAATCATTAACCCGGCAACCGCCACACAGCAAATGCGGGGCGGCATGTATTTAGGGCTTAGTTTTGCCAGTCATGAAGCATTCATTTTTGACGAAAAGGGAATAGTCCAAAACCCGCAATTACGAACCTATCAAATCATGAGGTTTGGCGATCAGCCAGTAGAATACCTTGTTGATTTCGTGGAGACACCTGCAATTGATGGGCCGTTTGGGGCAAGGGGAATTGGCGAATATGGAGTTATCGGCATGGCTGGTGCCTTGGCAAATGCCCTTTCTTCTGCTGCCGAAGTCGATTTAAATCATTTGCCGTTAATCCCTGAACTGATTTGGAAGACCCGGGAGGAAAGGCTGAAATGATCCCATTTGAATTTGAATATTATAAGCCTGTTTCCATTCAAGAAGCGGTTCAAACCTTTAAATCCCTCCAGAATCAGGGAAAAACCGTTATATATTATAATGGGGGCACAGAATTCATTACCTTTTCCAGGATCAATAAGATGACAGCTGAAGCAGTTATTGACCTGAAGGGAATTCCGGATTGCAATGTAATAGAATTCCAAGGTGAGGAGCTTGTCATCGGCTCTTCCCTCTCATTAAACAAAATTTCAGAAACAGACCTATATCCTTTGCTAAGTCAAACATTAAAACGGATAGCTGACCATACTTCACGTAATAAAATTACACTTGGTGGAAATCTGAACAGCCGGCTTATCTATCGGGAGGGCCTTTTGCCCCTTTTAGTGGCGGATGCAAAGATAAAAATAGCCGGTGATGAAGGTGAGACAACCCTGCAGCTAAGCGATATTTTCGATAAGGAAATCAAGCTAAATCCAAGTCAGTTTATCGTCCAGATACTGATTAACAAAACAAATGTCAATCTCCCATTTGTCAGCCTGAAAAAAACGAAAATTTCTAAAATAGGATATCCAATTGTTTCGCTCGCGGCTGTTCAAAAGGACAAGCAGATCCTGGCGGCACTCAGTGGAGTTTGTGAATTCCCGTTCCGGTCAAGCGAAATGGAGGCTGCTTTAAATGATTCCTCCCTTTCGATTAATGAACGAATTGATAAAGCGCTCTCCCGTTTGCCTGCCCAGATTATCGAAGATATTCAAGCCTCAGCCGCATACCGTCAATTTGTACTAAAAAATACCTTAAGGGAAATGCTGGATAATTTGGAGGCTGCAAAGGCATGAACACAAATGGTTCGGAAAAAACAATCGTAAAATTACATGTAAACGGTGATTCAAAAGATGTTATGGTTCGGTCCGCAGACACCTTGTTAGAAACACTGAGGGAAGAGCTTGGCTTAACCGGTGCTAAGCGTGCATGCCAAAATGGGGACTGTGGGGCCTGCACGGTTTTGATTAATGGTGAACCACAGCACGCCTGCCTATCTCTAACGGTAGAAACCGTCAATCAACAGGTTACTACTATAGAAGCGCTGATGAATTCACCGATTCAAAAGATATTTGTCGAAAAATGGGCTATTCAATGTGGATTTTGTACACCTGGCTTTATTTTAAACTGCCACGCCCTGGCAGCTAAACATCCAGATGCAGATGATACAACCATCGAGGAATGGATGCAATCCAATCTCTGCCGCTGCACAGGATACCAGGAAATCCGCGATGCGGTCAAAACAGTACTGCAGAATAACAAAAATGATTTTGCCTCTTAAAAAATAAAACCCAGCTTAATGTGATCCATAAGCTGGGTTTTATTATCATTCATCCTTTTTTGAAGCTGTTATTGGTAGTATTCAGCGATTCAATCAAACTTAGGGTTTGCGAGGCCTGTTCAATCTGCTGCTGAACCTGCTCCAATTGCTGCTGCTGAGCTGTAGCAGCCTGGGTTACTGCTATACCCTGCATCAAATCAAGCTGCTGGACGGCCTGCTGAAGCTTTTGCCCGGCTTGCTGCATGCCTTGTAGATTTGCCATTGAAACATTTTGCTGAATGGTTTGCGAAGCTTCCTGCATAGTTTGCAATGCCTGTTTCTTTTGTGCCTGAAATTGCTGCTCCATGGCAGGCTGGTTTTCCTGAAGCTGCTGAGTCGCTTGCTGCATTTTCTGCAGTTGGTCCATTTGGGATTGCTTTTGCTGCTGTTTTTTCACACCGTTGCACCCTTTCTTAGTGTTTGTCTATACGTAGTTTTCTAAATTTAACATGATAATATCCAAATGGATTATTTAACATTATGAAGAAAATTTACCAATATATTCGTTATGCGCCTTTTTACAATAAGGCATAATAATTTTAACAATTCGTAAGAAAAAGGAAGTGAAAGCTAATTGGAGAAGGAAAAAAAGAAAAAATCCCACTTTCCCTTTCGTTTAAATTTCCTTTTTTTCAGTGTGTTTTTATTATTTTCCATCCTCATTCTAAGGCTTGGCTTTGTTCAGATTGTCTATGGAGAAAATTTCAAGAGGGATTTGGAACGAAAAGAAGGAATTACAGTAAGTAATCCTGTCCCAAGAGGGAAAATGCTTGACCGCAATTACCGAGTGATCGTGGATAATATCCCTAAGAGTGCCATTACCTTCAGCAACGAAGGATTTACGCTAACAGAAATGCTTGAAACAGCTGAGAAATTAGGAAAACTAATCGATAAAAATACAGATAAGCTAACTGACAAAAATAAAAAGGATTATTGGATTATAAAAAATCCAAAGCAAGCTGATGCGAAAATCACCAGAAAAGAAAAGGAATTGTTTGCTGCTAAAAAATTAACGGATCAGGATTTATATAAATTAAAACTGGAACGCATATCTGACGCGGACATGAATTTATCCAAAGAGGAACTAGAGGCAGCAGCCATATTCCGAGAATTTACAAGCGGGTATAAATTCACTTCACAGCTTGTAAAAAATGAAAATGTCAGTGATGGGGAATACGCAGTTGTCAGTGAAAATCTCGAGTCCCTTCCTGGCGTAGATACGACCACCGATTGGGAGCGGTCCTACCCTTTTGATGAAACACTGAGGTCTGTCCTTGGCAAGGTGACCAATTCTGATGAAGGACTCCCGGCCGATCAATTGGATTATTTTTTAGCAAGAGGATACAGCCGCAATGACCGGGTTGGCAAAAGCCAACTGGAACTGCAGTATGAGGAAGTATTAAGGGGATATAAAACAAAAGTTAAAAATGTAACCGATAAAGCCGGAAGAGTCATTGAATCGCAGCCTGTTTCAGACGGCCAAAAAGGGAAAGACCTTGTCTTAACCATTGACATGGACCTGCAAAAAGCAGTTGACCAGATTATCGAAGAAGAACTCTGGGCTGCCAAAAAAATGCCGGGTACTGCCTTAACTGACAGGGCTTATGTTGTTTTAATGAACCCCTTTACAGGCGAAATATTGGCCATGTCCGGAAAAAAAATCGTCAAGGATTCTTCGGGGAGAAAAGTAATGGAGGATGATGCCCTTGGCACGTTTACAACTACATATAATGTCGGTTCCACGGTGAAAGGGGCGACTGTCTTAACCGGATATAAAACGGGAGCGATTACACCAGGAACAGTATTTGATGATGCCGGAATTAAAATTAAAGACACTCCGCTTAAAAAGTCTTATGCCTATTTAGGAAGATTAAATGAAATTCAGGCGTTAAAAAAGTCCTCGAACGTTTATATGTTTCATACAGCGTTAAGAATTGGAAACGCGCATTATGAATACGATCAACCATTAAATCTAAAAAATCTGCAAGCGTTTGAAACCATCAGAAATTCCTTCGCTTCATTTGGCCTTGGGACAAGAACGGGTATTGATTTGCCAAATGAGCAAACTGGATTTAAAGGAATGAGCAGGCTTCCAGGGTATTTGCTCGATCTGGTCATCGGGCAGTATGATACCTATTCAGCTATGCAGCTTGCCCAATATGTTTCGACCATCGCCAATGGCGGCTATCGGATGCAGCCACATGTCGTGAAGGAAATCCGCCGGCCTGCTTCGGGAACGGAGGAGCTGGGTTCCGTGGCGCAGGAAATTTCTCCTGTCGTTTTAAATACAATTGATGCCAAAAAGGAGTGGCTGAACCGAGTACAGACGGGCTTTCGCAAAGTCATGCAGGAACCGGGCGGTACGGCTTTTAAATTTTTCGAAGGTGCTCCTTATGCACCTGCCGGAAAAACCGGTACTGCGGAAGCCTTTTATGATGGACCATTAAGAAGCCGCTTTGGAAAGATTCCTCCATCAGTTATGAATCTAAGTCTTGTCAGTTACGCTCCAAGTACTAATCCTGAGGTAGCGATGGCTGTTTTAGTTCCATGGGCGTTTCAAGGAGATGATGATAACAAGGCTAATTTAAAAATTGGCCGAAGGGTTTTGGATACCTACTTTAAAATGAAAAGCCATTAAATAAGGGGGTGCTCCTCAATAAAATGGTACCTGTAGTTAGGACACTTGAAAAAGAGTGTTTTATCTACAGGTATTTTTTTATATACTTGAATTTCAAGATATGGGGATTAGGGGACATCATGAGTAAAATAACTTTTTCAACTAAAGAGATAAACACACTTCGAAAGAATGCAAATGTACATCGTGTCAGCGAGCGGTCTATCACCTATACTGACGATTTTAAAAATAGATTTATAGATGAATACCTAGCCGGCAAACTTCCCCGTCAGATCTTTGCGGAGAACGGCTTTGATGTGGACGTTATAGGAATAAAACGAATCGAACAGTCAGCCTGCAGGTGGAAAAAAGCCTATGAGAAGAATGGCTTGATCGGACTTACGGATACGAGGAAAACCGCTTCTGGCAGACCCTTGAAACGTGAGCTTACACCGTCCGAAGTGATTGAAAGGCAAAGGGCAAGAATCGAGCTGTTGGAAGGACAGGTTGAGCTGTTAAAAAAGCTAGAAACGACAGAAAGGAGGCTGCTAAGCGCAAGCGAAAATCTAAATCCGAATAGAGCGTATCAATTAATTCAGGAGACTATTAAACAAAATGGATTTAAGGGGATGACTAGGTATTTTTGCGACCTCTTAGAGGTATCCCGGTCTGGGTATAATAGCTACCTTAAGGCTTCCTCTGCCCGGGAAGCAAGAGAGAAATTGGATCTAGAAGCTAAAGAAATCATTTTAAAGGCCTTTGAGCGACGGGGATATAAGAAAGGTTCCCGCTCCATTAAAATGATATTGGAAAATGATTTTAACATTACCTTTAGCCGTAAAAAGATACAGAGAATCATGAGGAAATATGGAATCGTCTGTCCTCACCGAAAGCCAAATCCTTATAAAAGGATCGCAAAAGCGACAAAGGAGCATCAAGTTGTCCCGAACAAATTAAACAGGGAATTTAAGCAAGGAATCCCTGGAAAAGTATTACTGACGGATATCACTTATTTGCCATATAACGGTAATTGCATGGCTTATTTGTCGACCGTAAAAGACGCATCCACCAATGAAATCCTGGCTTACCATGTGTCTGACCGCATTACATTGGACATCGCCACCCAGACAATCCATAAATTGATGAACAACAAGAAAGTTACGCTTCATGAAGATGCTTTTATACACTCGGACCAGGGAAGTCATTACACAAGCCCGAGATACCAGAAACTATTAAAGAAATATGGTCTGGGCCAGTCCATGTCAAGGAGAGGAAACTGTTGGGATAACGCCCCTCAAGAATCATTCTTTGGCCATCTTAAGGATGAGGTCGATTATAAATCGGCAAGAACATTGAAGGAATTGAAGTCAAAAATAAATCATTACATGGTTTACTATAACAATTACCGCTATCAGTGGAATTTAAAAAAGATGACCCCTATACAATATAGGAATCATCTTCTAGCTGCTTAATCTCTTTTTTTTATTGTGTCCTTGACATAGGTGCCAGTTTACAAGCACCCCCTTATTTTTTCTCCAATACACTTTTTACAGCCTTCTCAATTTCAGCATAACCTGTGCACCGGCAAATATTTGATTCAAGCCATTCCTTGATTGTATCATCACCCGCATCTGGATGCTGTTTAATTAGTGCATGGCAGTTCATGATAAAGCCTGGTGTACAATATCCACATTGGAAGGCAAAATTTTCCACGAAGGCTTTTTGGATAGGCGTATCCTTTAACCCTTCAATTGTCGTTACCTCTTTTCCAATCGCCTCAACGGCCAGCATCAGACAGGATTTCATCGGCCAGCCATCCACATTTACCGAACATGCCCCGCAATCACCATTTAAACAGCCTGGTTTAGCGCCTGTCAGTCCAAGTCTACCGCGCAATACAAATAAAAGGGTGTCCGCAAATCTGGCGGTCACCATCCGCTTTTCTCCATTAACATTCAATGGAAAAGTGTGCAGGCTCATTGAAAGCTCCCCCTTTTACACTGTCATTCCATCCAAAGCTCGAAGGATATCAATAAACAAATTCTTTAATACAAATAGGCGGTATTCAGCCGATCCTTCAATATCATTTAAAATGGGCCGAGGCAATACAGTAAGTGCTCTTTCGACTCTTGCTTCTCCCGTCACTCCCTGTCTGTTTAATGCTTCCTCCACTTCCCTTGAACGGAATGGAAACGGGCAAAGTCCGCTAATGGCAACGCGAATTTCCCTATCGATTTTGAGAGCCGCAATGGTAATCAGCGGATAGCCCGTGTCCCACTGTTGACGCCGTTTTATGCTGATAAAAGGTGCCTCGACAAACCTTCTTTCAGTGGCTAATTGAACGAGAAATTCTCCTTTTTCCAACTGAAGTTCCTTGTTAAAAACATTATGAATAAATGCGGTTTTCACACCTTTAGGGCCAACAAGAACTACCTGGCTATCTGCTAATAAAAACGGCAGTACAGCCTCCCGATAAAAAATTTGTCCGCATATATTCCCTCCGAGAGTTATTTTTCCACGGGCGGTGTGATCGGCAATTTCACTTGAGGTCTTTGTTAAGAGCGGAAAAGGGTTTGCCTCTTCGATATTTGTTAAAGACAGGGTACTTCCTAAAACCAAGTAATCCCCATCCATCTCCATAACTCTACCTTCTGCTATCCCCTTTATATCAATAACAGCATCGGCATGGGCCAAATCAATTCTTCCAAGTGTAATCAACTCAGTTCCTCCGGAAAAAAACATCGGCTTTTTTCCCTGCTGTGCCAAGTATTGGTATAATTCAATAGCTTCACTGAGCGATTGCGGCCTGTAATAATCAAAATCAAATGGAAGCATTTCTTGCTGCCTCCTTTGCCTTCCATACTAATTCTGGAATGAGCGGCAAGTGGTGCAGGGATACTCCCGCCGCCAGTGACAATGCATTTCCAAGTGCTCCAGGCATCCCCAACACCCCATGCTCTCCGACACCGCGGGCACCGTATGCGGAATCAAGGGCAGGCGTTTCAACAAAGCCAACTAAAAACTCAGGGTTTTCGCCGTAGCGAAGCGGACGATACGTACGCAGCTGAGGATTTAGAACTCTGCCAAGTTCATCGAAATAAAAGGTTTCTCTGCCGGCAAAAGCGAGTCCCATGCTCATCGCTCCCATTACCTGGCCAAGGGCTGCTTTCTCATTCATTACTTTCCCTATATCGACAACCGTGCAGGCCTTAACGAGCCGGTAAGTGTAATCGCGGCGGTCAAATTCGATTTCTACGCCGTAGGCTGCAGGAGTCCATTCCGGTCCTGGTTTTCCTTCACCTGTCTCGGGATCCAAGTGGGTAAGATGCCTCAACACAATATTGCCCTTGCCAATAATTTGCCCGCCAACGGAGTTCCCATTTGGATACTGATATCCAGTACCAATATCTTTGAAATGCAGTCCAATTGCAGGATCATCGCGTAAATATACCCGGCTTCCGCCCACCTCTAAATCTTGAATTGGCGCTCTTAACACACAAGCTGCAACTTCTTTTAACTGGCGAATAACATCTTCTGCCGCCTCTAGCACTGCCCGGCCGCCCATATATGTACCGCGGCTGGCCACCGTTTTCCAATGTTCGGGTGTTGTCTGCGTATCCACCTCCATCCGCACATGTATTTTGTCAACATCCATTTTCAACCGTTCAGCAAGAATCTGCGCGAGAACTGTTTTCGTCCCAGTGCCAATTTCAATCACACCAGACATCAAATTGATGCTCCCGTCACGGTTAAACGTCAAAATTACCCCTGAAGGTGCATCAGGGTCTATCGTTGATGTTTTCCAGCTGCAGCTTATCCCTTTTACTCTTACATACCGCTCATTTATTTCTTTTACGGGTCCTTCATTCCAATTGAACAGTTCTCTTAATTTCTCAATACATTTTCGCAGGTCTCCGATATTGCTTCGATTCAAAAGAACCCTTGTCGGCGTTGTATCCCCTGGCTGTATGGCGTTTATAAACCTAAGCTCAAGCGGATCCATGTTTAATTTCCCGGCGAGGATATCCATCGTCCGCTCGATTGCAAAGGAAAGCTCTGAATGACTGAAGCCCCTGAATGGTGCAGCATACGGGTGGTTTGTATACATACAATAGGAATCGCACCAAACATGATCAAGCTTATAGGGCCCCGTACAATCTACCGCCCCAGACCTCGTTACATCAATCGCTTTATCGGAATATGCGCCCCCATCCCATAAGTATTGAATTTCGGCAGCTTTAAGTTTCCCGTTGCGGTCAGCGCCCAATTTTACGGTGGCATCCAGGCCGATATGGCACGGTGAAGTAAGTATATCTTCTTCTCGTGTATTTAAAAGCTTAACCGGTTTCCCGCCAACTTCCTTTGAGGCAAGATACGCCAGCACCTCAAGCTGCACCGCTGCCTTCCCCCCATAGGCTCCGCCAACCAACGGGGTATGAACAATAATTTTCCCCATGTCCTCCCCAAAGTAATCGGCAATTAACCGTTTTGCCATAAAGGGCGCCTGTGAAGAGGTCATAATAATAATTTGTCCATCGGGCAAAATTTCTGCGGTCGAACACCTCGTTTCCATCGCTGCGTGATCGGACGGGGCAAATGAGAAACTCGCCTCCACCACAACCTCGCTTTCCGCCCACCCCTTTTCCATATTACCCTTTCGGATTTTGATATGAGTGGCAATATTGGTGCCAGGCACAGGATGGGAATCCTCTTCCTTTTTGTATTCACCCAACCGTTCATGGACCAAAGGCGCATCCCTTCTAAACGCTTGGGTAGGCGAATTAACGACAGGCAATGGTTCATATTGAACATGAATCAAATCAGCAGCCGTTTTCGCCTGCCCGGGAGTATCTGCCACAACGAGGGCAACCGGTTCGCCGTGGTACCTTACCTTATCAACGGCAATGGGCGGCCGGTCGCGAATGGCTTCACCCGTCAACGGATAGCGTTTCCCCGCAATAATCGCCCTAACGCCCGGGACCTGCCGGGCCTTCGAGGTATCAATGCTGACAATTTTGGCATGGCCATATGGGCTGATGACCATTTTTGCTGACAGCATCCCGCTAGTTTGATAGTCATGTGTGTATCTGGCCCGGCCCGTCACCTTATCGAATGCTTCCTTGCGAATAACACTTTTACCAACAACCTCCAACTCAGGTCCCTCCCCCAACTCTATCTTTCTTTTTCTGAATCCGGTAAATGCCGGCTAATCAGGTATGGTCCATAAGTGCTCTACTTTTTCACGGACCGGTTTTCGCCACGCTTCAATCATTTCCGCAATGATACTAATAGCAATTTCAGCAGGCCCCTTCGCCCCGATTGACAATCCGACCGGTGAATGAACCCATTCCGGAATCTTTTCTCCATTTAGGAGTCTTACCGTTCTTTCTCTAGGTCCAAGAACTCCTAAGTATCTAATATTCTCATCTAGCAGCGGCCAGAGAATTTCCTGATCCCTTTGAAAATGATGCGTCATAATCACGACAAAATCATAGGGTGAAAAAGAGACTTTTCGTAAAAGCTCCGTGGGGAACCCTATTAAAAGCTCGTCTGCTGCAGGAAAGTTTTGCTCCTGACAAAGCGCTTCCCGCCAATCGCACACCGTAACGGAAAAACCGGTTTCTGCCGCCAAAGAAACGAGCGATTTTGCATCCGGCCCAGCTCCAAAAACGATTAACCTTGGCTTTGGCAGATATATGTGCTGAAAAATGACGCCATCTATCATCAGCCCACTCTTGGAGGAAAAATTAATAATCGGAAATGAGCCTTCCCAACAGCCAAACGCTTCACCCTTTTCGGGAACAAAAACATACTCCCCCAAATGGCCCAAGCTCTTAAACCCTGCCACCTTGATATTGTTATCGAGTAATTTTTTCACCAATTTCATATCTTCTTCTAACTTCCTGGTAATCGGCTCAAGCAAAATATCAATGGTTCCGTTACAGCCCTTTCCCCAGCCGATGTCACCCTCCTCAGTCAAATCGTACCGGACAAGCTGGGGCTCTTCGTTTTCAAGCACTTTTTTTGCCCACTCCGCTAAATCAGCTTCCACACAGCCGGCACTAACCATCCCGGTCTGGGTTCCGTCATCCTTAAAAATCATTGAAGAACCTTCTCTTTTATAGGCAGATCCCTTTACATCAACGATTGTTGCCAGCACTTTTTTACCGGGATGGTTCAGTACATTGATAGTTTGAAAAAAATCCTCCATGGCTCTCCCCCGCTTCAACACATAAAGTCCTACCCTATTTATATGGCCGGGTAGGCTATTCCTAGAATAAAATTCATTATTTAACGGCTAGAGACAGTGGGTTAAGGATATGCTAAAACAAAAATACGGGAATGAGATTCGACATGAAACAAACACGTGCGTTGTTTATAACTGGCGTTGCCTCGGGAACTATGCTGAATCCCCTAAATTCATCGATGATCGCCCTGGCCTTACATAGCATTCAAAAGGACTTCCAACTTTCCTTTTCAACCGTTTCCTGGTTAATTACCGCCTTCTATTTATCGAGTGCTGTAGCACAGCCGGTAACAGGAAAAATCGGAGATATCTTTGGGAGAAAAAACACCTTTTTGTTTGGACTAGTCCTTGTTGCCCTTTCCGCCATTGGCGCTCCCTTCTCTTCGACCTTCCTATTATTAGTGGTAATGAGATTAGTTCAATCGATTGGCAGCAGTGCGATTTATCCATCAGGGATGGCGTTAATCAGGGAGCATATTAAAGAGCGGCAAGCATCTGCACTCGCCGTTTTGTCTATTTTCGCCTCGGCAATGGTTGCGCTCGGACCGACGATCGGCGGCTTTTTAATTGTTTGGGGAGGCTGGCCAGCGATTTTTTGGGTGAACCTGCCTTTTGTTTTCCTTAGTTTCCTGCTTGGCTGGCACATGTTTCCTAAGGATGTGAAAAAGGATAAGAAAACGGTTAAAAGGTTATTTTCCAACCTTGATTTTTGGGGAATGGGATTTTTTGCTGCAGGAATGGTATTATTTTTATGGTTTTTGCTTTCCTTTGAAAAAAGTGTCCATTTTTCATCAGGGATTGGAGGCTTACTCTTTTTTGCTTTATTTGCATGGAGAGAATTGAAGGTTAAAGAACCATTTATTGATATTCGTATTTTTAAAACAAACCCTCAACTGACTTTGGTTTACGTGCAGTTTATTTTGTTAAATATCTTTTTTTATTGTTTATTTTTCGGTCTGCCTGCTTATTTTCAGGAGGCAATGGGACTGGACGTAGAAAAAAGCGGCATGCTTATGCTGTTTATGTCGGGAGTCAGCATTATCATTTCAACGTTTGCAGGGAAATGGGCAGATAAATCCGGTGTGTATCAGCCGATTACGGCAGGGGCATTTTTATCAATTATCGGGGCCTCGGCCTTTACATTCTTTTTTGTTGGCGCCTCCTATATTGTGATTGGGATCCTGTTATCGATTATGGGGCTAAGCTATGGTATTGGCAATGTTGTGCTTCAAGTGGCGATGTTAAAGGAAAGTCCCAAAGCGATAATCGGGACTACTTCCGGATTGTTTCAAACCTGCCGTTATCTAGGATCGATTTTTTCCACCATCATTCTTGGCATGATATTTGACGCTGAAGCATCACCTGAAAAAATGAAAATCGTTGGCGGTATTATGATAATCCTCGGAACTTGTAGCTTTTTAGTGAGTGTGTGGTTTTCTAGACAATCATTACGATTCGGCAATTTTAAACAAGTCTGAAGAAAAGGAACAAGAGCTTCTTTTGGCTTTGTTCCTTTATTTCTTTTCCATCAACTTCTTTATTTCTTCCCTTGGACTCCAGCAATTGAATTTATAGCTGGACTTTGTCTCATATCCCAAGCGTTTGCAAAAATAAAACATTCCCTCCGATTTTTTCTCGGCTTTAAAATGTTGACAGGTGGCGCAGCAATGATAATCTTTCATCGAATTTAACTCCTCTTGAGAAGGTTTCTTAATCTATTAATTTTTCATTCATAATTTTTTCATATTTAACCATTATGATAGTAACAGGTTCGATAATGAACCATTCAACCTCCGCCCCCTTTTAATAGATATTTGTTTTTGCCCGGCCTTTCTTGGCCGGGTATTTTTTTATGTATAGTATAATGGCAAAATATATTTCCATAAACAATTACTTTCTAATTTTTTGGATAAAGAAAGACCTTTATCGAAGCGAAAAGGTCTTTTCTGTCTTTATTAAAATGCTGTTCGCGCACCAAGGTAGCGAGATTTCCAGTAGTTAAGGCTCATGTCGCTGATGGTGACCCCATTTGATCCTGCATTAATGAATTTATTGTCCCCAATGTAAATGCCTACATGTGTTGGACCTGGTGCATACGTTTCATAAAACACTAAATCGCCGGGTTTAGGACTTGTGATTGGAGTTAATCCGGACCACTGTGTCGCAGCCGTACGCGGAATGGATATTCCTACTTTATCAAACACGTATTTTGTAAAACCACTGCAATCAAATCCGGCAGGCGTATTTCCACCCCATAAATATGGGGTTCCAATCAATTTTTTCGCCTCATCGACTACCAATTGTGCTTTTGAAACTGTTGGCGCGGGTGCTGGTGCCGGAGCTGGTGTAGGAGCTGCTGCTGTTTCCGGAACCCAAAGCTTCAAGACTTGTCCCACATAAATAGTGTCAGAAGTTAAATTATTGATAGATTTAAGCTGGACAACTGATACATTGTTGTTGACGCCAATTCGGTAAAGAGTGTCACCCTTTTGAACTGTGTATTCATGAGAATGAGGAGCAAGTAATGATAGTTTTTGATTTAAGTAGATGGTATCGTTAGTGAGGTTATTCCATGCTTTTAAGTCCGTAACTGAAAGATTGTTTGTGTGCGAGATTCTCCAAAGGGTATCTCCAGTTTGAACCGTATAGGTCATTTCGTGGGCGCTTGCGGCTCCCGCATAAGAGGATAGGAAGATGCCGGCTGCCGTGACGGCTGTCAGTAGCTGTTTTTTCATTCTTGTTGCACTCCTTCAAGATATTTGTATTTACATGGTATCGAATAGTTTAGTTGGATAAAATGCCAAAGATATGGTTTACATGGAAGTGTTCGACACAATTGGAAATATACAGGCCAAATATAACAAATGATAACTACTCTAAATTACATTCAATCCTTGATTTTTTTTGCACTTTTGCTATTTTCATATAACTATTTGTGACATCTATGTAACAAAATTGTAATAGTTAAAAGACATTACTAGTAATGTAGAAATATTGTAACAAAGCACCCATGCACTAGAAGACTTCAATTTTATAATGAACCTATAGAACGTTTTCACGGTTACAAAAATATCTATGAAACATGGTGATGAAAATGCAAGGATTTAGTAAGGGACATCCACAAGAGATGGGTCACGGCCACCAACATGGTGGAGGAAAATCAATTGATTATGATCAAAATCCGTTTATTGTCATTTGGGAGGTTACTAGGGCCTGCCAACTAAAGTGTGTACATTGCCGGGCAGATGCACAGCTAACACCGGACCCGCGGGAGCTGACTCACGAAGAAGGAATCAATCTCATTGATCAAATCTATGAAATGGACAACCCGATGCTTGTGTTCACCGGTGGGGATTGTATGATGAGGGAAGATTTGTTCGAGCTGGCTGACTATGCTATCAAAAAAGGCATGCGTGTTTCGATGACACCAAGTGCAACACCAAATGTCACCGTCGAGAAAATGAAGCGTGCCAAAGAAGTCGGCCTTTCGCGCTGGGGCTTCAGCCTTGACGGTCCAACACCGGAAATTCATGACCATTTCCGAGGAACTCCCGGTTCCTTTGAATTAACTCTTGAGAAAATAAAATACTTAAATGAATTACAAATGCCGCTACAAATTAACACGGTAATCTCACGATATAATTATGACCATCTGGAGCGAATGGCCGAGCTTGTCGGAGAACTTGGTGCTGTCATGTGGTATATCTTCCTGCTTGTTCCTACTGGACGTGGGCAACTGGATGCCTGCATTTCTCCTGTTGAACATGAGAAGGTTTTCCGTTGGCTTTATGAATTGAGCAAAACAGCACCGTATGATATTAAAACGACAGCCGCTCAACATTACCGCCGCGTTGTCCTTCAACAGAAAACACGTGATCATCTGATTGAAAAAGGGGAAATTCGTTACGAGGATTCGATCACAACCGATTTTGCCTCGATGCACGACGGGCTGAAGCGGGCGCCAAAAGGCGTCAATGACGGAAATGGGTTTGCCTTCGTTTCTCATATTGGCGATGTGATGCCAAGCGGGCTTTTGCCAATTGTCGGCGGCAACATTCGCGAGGAGCCTTTGGCAAAGATTTATCGTGAGGCAAAAGTATTTAAAGAACTGCGCCAGCCTGACAATTATAAAGGTAAATGCGGCGTTTGCGAATACAACAAAATTTGCGGCGGTTCACGCTCGAGAACCTATGCTGTCACAGGGGATTATTTAGAAAGTGAGCCATTCTGCGTTTATATCCCGCAAGCGATGCGTAACAAGGAAACCTCACCTGTAATTTAATGGAGTATATAAAGGGCCTTCCGTGTAGGAAGGCCCTTCTTCATTCAATTAATCCCGTATCCGTAATTTTAACCTTCGTATCTACCTTAAAGACTATTTTCGGATAAATCTTCTGCCATTCTTCCCAATCATTTTCATTAAAATGGCGGGATCGGTAGCGCAGTCCAAAGCCAATCGGATCAATGCCTGATTTCTGGATTTTTACTAAAACGTGTTTTACAAATTTGTTTGTTTCCTTTTCTACCTCCTTTTCATATTTGGCTAATCTGGTATTGGGAATTTTTCTACTGGTCTCCTCCACGATCCCTTTTATTTTTATATCAAATTTTATATATGGCGTTTTCCCTTTTGGCGTATAAATTTTATACTTCGAGCTTATTTTCTGCGTATCTATAAAAAACCTGGTTTTGCCCTTTCTTGCCCATATCGCTGATTTTTCTTCCTTATTCAAGAGGAAGTTAAGGGCTTTTGTATCCTCAGGAGTAAGGGTGAGTTCCATATGACTTTTATTAAAAAGACCGGTCGTATTTATTTCAACAAATTCCTTTTTAGCTTCAACAATCGGCAGCATCGGGTCCAACCCCCGTTCAATCAGCCTCATCTTGAAATCAAACAGGAATTCTGGCAGAACATAAGGTGTCTCCGAGCCGTCTTTTCCCATAGCGAGAAACAAAGAGTTCGACGGAATTTGTTCGGATTTCGGTTTGATTTTTAGTACCTCAAGCGCCGTTGGCTTGGCAACAGCCACCCAGGCAATCATTTGAATATCTCTTCTTCTTGACAGCCAATAGTAAATCCCGGCATTACCCCTTTGTTTTGCAAGCTTCTCCCCTACCAAAATCATTTTGGCATGACTAAAATCGATTTCTTTATCCACTTTTGTTTTAATAATTCGGACCGCATCCGACATTGAGTCTGCTTGTTCTGATACTATCGTGAATTCGTTTGGCTGTTGTTTTGACCCGCTTGGAATGGCAAATTTAAGGTGGACATCATATTTCTTCGAACTGTTCTTGGCAAGATCCACCCCAATACTGACGACAAACAGGCGCTTATCGATATCTTTGAAACCGCACCCAGTCAGAAGTAAGGAACCTGTGCCGATGAAAACTGCAACAAACCAATTTACAGTGCTTTTCATGCGATCTGCCTCCTTGCCCATAAGCTAAAAGAAATCACAATGATTATTTCAAAACCTAATCGAAAAATCATCCAATAGGTAGTAATCTGATTTAAAAGGATTGTCTCAATAAACATGACCGCAATCACTGCACACACAGAATAGGCTGAAAGGGCAACCCATTTCATTTTTTTATTTTCCTTTTTCCTAAATGTCCCCTTTAATAATTCAAATGCTACATGCCATTGTACCGTGATACTCATAAGTGTAATACTCATATAGAACATTAAAAAAATAAAAATGACTCTCTCTATCGGACTGTAAACGAGGCGCAGGGAATCTGACGTCGATATCCAAGGGTATAGAAATTCCTGGGCACCGTCGGATCCATGAAAGCCGATTGGAATAAAAAAAGTAGTAAATAAATTAAAAATACTCATAAAGAAAATAATGACAAAATTCCAAGCTTTAAGTTTTTCTTTAATCACACGGTTAAAAATAACAAGATTGGCATAACCGCTAAAAACGTAAGTAGCTGCAGCAATGGCTTTTACGCTTGGCCGATCGAACAGATGGGTGCCAACCTCAAGAATCGAATCCCAGCTTAAATAATCACTGGTGAATGCTTTAAAAACGATAAAACCGATTAATGGTGTATTCATAAACAGGACAATTTCTAAAATATACATAACCCTTTCAGTAGGAAGCTGAATAATAAATATAATTGCAATTAAATAAATCGTCAGCAATAATAATCTTGGCATTTCAGGGTTGATAAAACGGGTTAAGATATCAATAAAACCAACCAGCGTGATGAGCCCAGCAGAAAAACCGGCAAGCTGGATACTGCCAAAAAGAAGAAATTTTAACCATCGGCGCTTAAAATATTTATCAGCAATTTCGGGAAACCCTAGCCCGGGGAATTTCGTGATTGCCTTACAGAAAAGGAAGGAAAGCGTAAAACCAATGGGTATGGCAATCAACATCCCCATTACTGCGCCTTCATAACGGTATTCAATTAAAATTTTCGGCACAAAAATGATTACGTTAATTAACATATTTGTTAATATTAAATAGAGAAAATATCGGTTCAATGCAGTCCTCCCTCCTAATCTAACTTACTTTTTATTTGGCTTCGTTTGAATTAATGTAAGAAATGGCTGGCCAAAACTGTCAAGCTTAACCATGTACGCAATAAACAACAAAAACCCAATACCTACACCAACAAGCCCAAACACAGTGGCGAGTCCCAATACGATATATTTGACAACTCTTACCGAAAAACTAAAGGCGTTAATCGGGACAACAAAATTAGAAATGGCAACAGTAGATACAATGATAATCATAATATTACTCACTAGCCCTGCCTCTGTTGCTGCCTGTCCCAAAATTAAACCGCCGACGGTTGTCGCTGTTGGTCCAATTGCCTTTGGCAGCCGTATGCTGGCCTCTGTCAACATTTCCATCATAAACAGCATCAGCAATACTTCGACAAATGAAGGATACGGAACAAGATTTCGACTCCCAGCAATCGATAAGGCCAATTGCACCCGATATATCTCCGGATTATAACTAGTTGTCGCCACATACAGCCCCGGTAAAACTATGCTGACAAAAAGGCCGATATAACGCATTGTTTGCAGGAATCTCCCAACCCAATAGGTTTGATAAATATCAGCCATCGAAGCCATAAAATCCTTCATCGAAGTCGGCAAAACAACGGCGAATGGCGAACCGTGGATTAATAAAATTATTTTTCCTGTGGACAAATTTATGGCGACCCGGTCCGGTCTTTCCGTCACAAGCATGACCGGAAACAAGGATCGATTACTTTTTTTGATACTATCAAGCAGCTGTTCCCCTGTTTGAAACATATTAATCTTAACATTACCCAAAAATTCTTTGATTCGGCCTAATGTGTCCATATCAGCAAATCTAGTGTCATAAAGGAGCATCACCTTCGTTTTGGAAATGGCCCCCACTTGTGAGGATTCAACTTTTAATGTGGCTTCTGGATAACGGTGCCGGATCAGTCCAAGATTTGTCGGCAAACTTTCACTAAATCCCGATTGCGGCCCTTGTATCGTCGTTTCCACCGTTGTATCTTGAACAGCATTATTATGGTCAACCTTGCAATCAAATAAAAAAATATAGTCCTGATAAAAAAGGACTGCCTCCCCCCTAAGCACACTTTCGACCGTTTGCTCCTCAGTCTTAAATGCTGTTATTTTTGGATGAGATTGAAGATAATCCAGAAATAACTCAGAGCCTTGAATTTCAAAAAATGGTTTAAGTACATATTGGCCTAAAACCTGTTCATCACTGATTGATTTTATATAATAGGTTTCAAGATATTTTTCTTTCGTGAAGTTTTCTTTAAATACTACATCTTCCGCTTTTTGTATTTTGCTCATTATGCTTTCTTTGATGGATTCCACTTTAGTAGTCGGCATATGTCTCCCTCTTTAACAACTGCTTTGTACGTTACTGTCCCACAACAGCTGGTATTTTATTCTAAAAAGAGAGGGTATTAGTGGATGATAATTTATGGTTTTTCGTTGGGTTTAGTGGTATTATCGTAATAGTTTTTAAACATTTGTGCGCTTTTTAAGGAGTCTTTATGATAAGAACCATTGCTATAAAAAACAATAAGGAAATCGTCAAAGACGTGGATATCATTCACTTGGTGGAGGGAAATTTCAAGTGGTACTGGATTGATTTTAATAAGCCGACGGAAGAGGAAATTGAATTCCTGAGGGACCCACTCTCTTTTCATCCATTGGCGATTGAGGATTGTATTCATCATTTACAAAGGCCAAAATTAGATTATTATGATAACTATACATTTTTTGTCACTCAATCTTTAAACCAGGAAACGATCTCAAAAGAAGAGGTGGATTTCTTTCTTAGCGGGAACTATATTGTTACATTTCATCACAGCCCCTCAATGGAAATTAATGAGGTATGGAACCGTTTAAGTCAATCTCCACATATTCAAAAATGGGACCCCTCCCACGTCCTTTATAATATTATCGATAAAATGGTGGACAACTATTTTCCTCCAGTTTATAAGATTGAAGACCGCTTAAGTGAGATTGATGAGAATTCAACAGGCAGATCAATGGAGGTGTTGTTGGAGGATTTGTTTGATACTCGGCATCAGCTTCTATCGTTACGACATACGATTACACCGATGCGCGACCTAATCTATCGAATGTTAAATTCGCAGCGGATGACGGAAATGCAAGGGAAAATGGTTTACTTTTCCGATATCCATGACCATTTGTTAAAATTAACAGAAATGATTGAAGCAAACAGGGAATTAACGACGGATATCAGGGACAGCTATATATCCATCAACTCCCACCAGACAAATCACGTGATGAAGGTCTTGACTGTCATCACAACTATTTTCATGCCACTGACTTTTATTGCCGGCCTCTACGGAATGAACTTTCATTATATGCCAGAGCTTAATTGGAAATATGGTTATTTTGCTGTCCTTTTTCTGATGTTCCTAGTCGGGCTTTGGATGTTCTTATGGTTTAAGAAAAAAGGATGGTTTAAGTAAATAAAGGGGTGTCCTTAAAATTTTTTTATACCTTTGGGACCCCCTCTTATAAACCCCACATGATATCATTTAATTATCTTCTCCCGGATTGTAATAATAAGGATCCCCCTTATGTTCCTTCATTACGTTATTATCAATGAATAACTTCCCGTTTTCTAAATAAGTGGCTAATATGATGTTCTCCACTTTTTCCCCCGTTTTTTCTACCTCGTTCATCAGCCATCCTTGTTCTAGTTGGAGGTATTTTAGATTATGATAAATAATTTGACCGTCCATAATTAGTGGTATTGGGACATACTCTTTCTTCACCTTTAAATTTAAATCATTGGGCTGAATTGGCCGGTATTCTGATTTAGGTATCACACTAATGCTGCCTGTTTCCTCCATTACAGCAAGATCAATATTTTGCGTATCCGTATACCCTTGCACCCTCAAATGCGATAATAATTCATTCATCGGCATACGCACCTTTTTCAGTCCTGTCCGATCTATATCACCATTGCGAATTAACACAGTAGGACTTTCATAAATGATCCATCTTAATTTGTTGTGTAACGATAGACGAATTAAAATTTTATATAATACGACTGTTATTGCTGCATAAGTTAAAGCTTTGCCTAGTCCATTTACCTCAATAGGCGTACTAATAATATTTGTTAGGACAAAGATATACAAAAGATCGAAGGTATGCATCTGCGATACAGCCTTTTTACCTGTCACCCTTAAAAATACATATCCAGCTAAAAAAACAATAATTGTGCGATAGATTAATTCCAATATGTATCTCCCCTAGCAATAGTAAAACGACCACTGACTCGATGTTAGTATTAGATTTTTTTTTGCATCTAAACCAGAACCATTTTTATTAACATAGAAATTTAGATGTATAATAAAAAGGATCGCTATTATAGAGAGGAGAACATAATTGTGGCATATCCAGACACGGAAGATACGATGAAACTATTAACAGAGTTAGTCTCCATTCCAAGCCCGTCCGGCAATACGAATGAAGTGGTAACCTTTGTTGAAAAATACCTTGCGGAACTGCAGATTGAAACGAAGAGAAATCGTAAAGGCGGCCTTATTGCTACACTGGAAGGCAAAGACAAAAGCCAGCACAGGATGCTGACCGCTCATGTGGATACACTAGGTGCCATGGTAAAGGAAATAAAATCTAATGGCAGACTGAAAATTGACCTGATTGGCGGATTTAAGTACAATTCGATCGAAGGTGAATACTGCCAAATTGAAACATCGAGCGGTAAGAAATACACTGGGACCATCCTGATGCATCAAACATCCGTCCACGTATACAAAGATGCCGGAAAAGCGGAACGGAATCAGGAGAATATGGAAATTCGAATTGATGAGAAAGTACATACAGCAGATGAAGTCCGCGCGCTTGGAATTGAAGTAGGAGATTTTGTTTCCTTTGACCCGCGCGTTGAGGTGACACCGAGCGGTTATATCAAGTCTCGCCACTTGGATGATAAAGCGAGCGTGGCTGTTCTCCTGCAATTAATTAAACAAATTAAAACGGAGAATATCCTTTTACCTTACACAACGCATTTCCTCATTTCGAATAATGAGGAAATTGGCTATGGCGGCAACTCCAATATTACACCTGAAACGGTTGAATACTTAGCGGTGGATATGGGAGCAATGGGAGACGGACAGTCAACCGATGAATACACGGTTTCGATCTGTGTGAAGGATTCAAGCGGCCCATATCATTACGGCTTACGAAAACATTTGGTGCAGCTTGCAGAAGCTAACAATATCGGTTATAAGCTTGATATTTATCCGCACTATGGCTCAGATGCCTCCGCTGCCATCCGTTCCGGACACGATATTGTCCACGGATTAATCGGCCCCGGCATCGATTCATCACACGCGTTTGAACGGACCCACAAATCGTCACTAGAAAATACAGCCAAGCTTTTGTATCATTACGTTCAATCTGAATTAATTTTATAAAACTTACTTAATAAAAAAGACCAATTGGACAGATTGTCGAGAAAGTTTTTCTCGGCAATCTTTTTATTTTTTCTAATCACCGATTTTTTTAATGATTGTCTCTGCAAACTGGCCTGTTGATTTCCGCTCCGGGCATTCGCTTTCCGCGGGGAGGTCCTGGAGCCTCCTCGGCGCTATGGCGCCTGTGGGGTCTCCAGTGACCTCTCTATCCCGCAGGAGTCGAATGCCCTCCGCTCCAATCAACTGGCGGAAATCAATCTAAAGTATTGCTATACACATCCATCCTAACTAATTATGATTCGATCTTTTTTATATTTTGGAAGGCTGTAGAAGAGATCGTTTATTCATTAGCATTCTTCAAACTTTTTTGTTCTTCACTAGCTTTATGAAGGACATTTCCTCCTTAAGTTCTTTCGATTTTGTCCTTCATCAGCTCTATGAAGGACATTTTCTTCTTGGATTCCTTCAATTTTGTCCTTCACCAGCTTTATGAAGGACATTTCCCTCTCAATTTCCTTCGATTTCGTACTTCATCAGCTTAATGAGGGACATTTACTTCTTGGATTCCTTCGATTTTGTCCCTCATTGGTTTTATGAGGGACTTTGTTATGCATTGTGAGTTGAAGGTCTTTATTGAATACACCTGTTGATTGGAGCGGAAGGCGCGAAGACTCCTGCGGGAGTACGGGGCAGGGGAGACCCCGCAGGCGCTTTAGAGC
>NZ_JBLVQN010000053.1:0-43477 GCF_058323225.1 Neobacillus sp. PVCKKU3 | reverse complement strand
GTGCTTCATTTTTTTCATGGGGTGTGACACGGGGACGGTTCTCATGCTTCATTTTTTCATAGGGTGAGGCATGAGAACCGTCCCACGTCACATCCAATATTGATTCGAGTCGAACATTCCTTTGATGTGTTGGCCGTTTGTGGTGAGCTTTTTTCGGATTTCCATGTTTCGTTGGTGGTCCCACCGCCAGGGTCTTCTTAGTTCGGCTATGATATAGAGATTGTAAGTTAGTGAGTTTTGGACAAAGTGGATGAGGTCCTGGGGGGTGTAGTTGTCATGGAGATTTTCGATTAGCAGAATTTCCTCTTCAATCATATCGATGCCGCTTAAAATCCACCGTCGTGCCTGGTCCCTATGCGTTTCGAGTGAATCCGAATCAGCTGAATTAATAAAATATAAAACATCTCTCAAGTAAGAAAGTTGTTTTTTATGGAGAGAAATCAAATATACATAGAGATTTTTATATCTTTTGTTATCTAAACCATCAAAAGCAAACTCCGCAGCCTGATGAATTTCTGATACTGCCTTCTGAAAATTCTCCCGGTCACTGTCAGTCAAAAAAATCTTTTCAGAATAAGGAATTCCCACAAGCTGAACAAGACGGTTGAGATACCATTCTGCATAAAAACTATAGCCACTATAAATCTCAAATTGCTTCCTCAGCCCTTCTCTCCTTCTTTTTTCCTCATTCACATTCGTTGTCACGAAAACGATAAAAATCGAGGTAAAGAAAAACGTCCGCAAATCCCATAGGGCATCGTACCAGGTATGGTATTTTTCCATCATAAGACCAATCGGAATGATGACAAGGCTAAAGATCACGGCACATACGAAGACTATAATCAGGTTCCTCGACCTAAGCAGCAACCTTTTTAAGCCCCGCAAAATTCTCTTGCTCAACAGCCATAACATTTGCCCCCAAATATAGAGACCATCCCGCAAATTAATCCGATAGGTCGACTTTTTATAGCGCACCCAAATATTCCATTTCCGTTTCAAATGGACAAATCCCTTCTATACGGATTTCTGTACCACTTAAATTTATATTAAGGAAATAACGGGAATATGTCTTGATGCATGGGGACGGTTCTTATGCATCATCCTACTAAAGTCAAATAAAAGTGAGGCATGAGAACCGTCCCCATGCCTCACTTTGCCCACCGCTGAGAAAGTCTTCCTAGTATGGTGATTCCGATTAGGAATGGGGCTGTCCAAGAATGAATGATGCTAATTAGGTTTAAGCCCCAGATTCCCCATTGGTATAGTGTGTTAAGAGAATGAACGACATACCATGCTAGCAATACTGTTGAAGCCGCTAGGCACAGTGCGGGTAGTCTGTATAGAAGGAGCTTCTGTTTTTCTACAAAGTTTCCTTTTGTCAGTTTCCTTTTCTTAATCCAATCCATCCCATTCTCTATTACCCATACAATCGACCAGCTTAATAGCGGCGCTTTAATGATGTATCCGTATGCCACCTTTGTAGCTGGGTCCGTTAATATATTGCTGCCAAGCGCTAAATTTAATAATACAGCTAAGCCGAGCGCCACAAAGAACAGAATGCCCATTCCAGTAAGAATCACTGATACATATTTGATCGGCCAGAGGTCCTTAGAGAGGAGCGTGTATATAACAAACAGTGTACATAGTAAGCCGAATATCCATTCTGCATGAAATAGTGCGGCCCCCAATGCTGTCATAACTACCCATATTCCAATTGTGGTTTCAGGATCACTTACCTTGCCTCTTCGGGACCGCTTTCTGCGAGATCCTTTAGGGATAAAACTTTTAAGGCTGGGGATCCTAGTCCTAGTTTTCCTCTTGGACCCCTTAGTACCGCTGCCGGTATATACCCCGCCGTCATATCCATCGTACCATTCGTCATCCATGTTGAATTCCTCCAATGATGTATTGTTCCTGTTGTGTATAGTTAAGAATTGTGATAGCACCTGTCTAGTGCCAAACTTACTCATATATTATACTACCATGATAATTTTCAACAAATTCTCGGCTGCCTCCGTACGACTCTAATAAATAGAAATGGAGACTGTCCTTATAAAACAAATGCTCCCCTTCATCTAGGTCTGTTCACAATCGGAACGGTTTTTTTCTGAAAGATTAGGAAGATTGTAAGCTGTAATCTTATAAGGATTACGGATAGCTTCAATTTGTCGCCTACGTTTGTCCCCGTACAGCCTTGACCATAATAAGAGGCAGTAGAGTAAATGGAGGAGGAATATTTATGGCGGAAATTAAATACGAAATAACCGTATCCATGGGCAAACTATCCGAATCACCAAAGGGATGGAGTAAGGAGCTGAATCTCGTTAGCTGGAACGGAAAAGAACCCAAGTATGGATTTGAGGGATTGGGCACCCGGTCATGAAAAGATGGGAAAAGGCGTCACACTTTCAAAAGAGGAACTGCGGGCATTAAGGGATTTATTAAATGGGAAATATGAACTTGAAAAGAAAGGGCTGACTACAAAAAGAAGTCAGCCTTTTTTTGGGGGTTAATAGAGTCTCCAAATGATGCATGAGAACCGTCCCCATGCATCACCCATGCATCAATAATTTGAGGCAAGAGAACCGTCCCTATGCATCACTTTTGCTAGGTTTTTAGTTTCGATAATTAATTCTGTAACTTTTACATTTGAAGGCATTAGAGGATGGTTTCGAATGACATTAGCATTATTTTGGATACTGTTAGCTGACGATGAGGATTCGTTGCCCTCAAGCCATTCTCTTATGCTGCCCTTTGGGTGTTCAGGCATGCTATTTTTAAACAGGTAATCTAATGTTTTAATTTTCTCTTGTAATTCTTTATTATCGTATATTTTCTTAAGTGTTTCTCTAGCATTCTTTCGATTAGCTGTTGGAACGGTAACGAAGATTTCTTCAACATTTTCCCGATAGACAGCAAGGATGATGTCCCGCATGAGATCACTGAAGGGTGCAATGGATGGTCCATAAGATTGCAAGACTAAGATATTATTCGGCTCAAGACTGCTCATCTTTTCTATGATACTTTCCGGACTTTGCTCCATACCAACTACAAACAGCACTTTTTTCTTTTCGTTCCTATTCAATAGGTTCACCCCATTTTTGAATTGAATTCAGCCAAAATCCTTTGTTACGATAGTTCTTTCTCCAAATTTCCTGATAATTTAAAAACCATGACCCGTTCGCCGGTTTGGGTGCTGATGTCGGTATGGAAACTGATGAGTTCCTGACCTGTTATCGAGAAAATAATTTGCTTTAGCTCCTCTTGACCTGATTCCACCAAGCCATTTCGGGTCGTCTTTATAGATAACAATCCCTCTTTATCTCTGCATAAGGCATATTCAGCAGGGGTTAGGATGCCATTCAATACAACAATCACCATATCCCGTAAAATGTCAGTCTTAACAGAAAGGGAACCCCGTCCAAGATAGCTTTTCTCCCATTGCGTTAATGCTTTACTAATTTCAGCTTCAATAGCGCCTTTTGATTTCTCCATATCGACTTTTATCCCTTCTCTACCATAAATAGCTATATTACTTTATAACCAAAGCTGTCTAAAAATATTTTACACCGAATCAGCGCTAAGACCAGCTTTTCCAGTTCCCTTCCGGATCAATCGACGCAAGCCGCAGCCAGCCGTTTTCGACTTTTTGCAAAAAGGCCCGGTCTTGATTCAACAATCGTTCCACATATTCCTTTGGTGCCTGGATGACCACCAGCAGTCGTAACGGCGCATGATAGACTGAGTCGTCCGACTGCATCACGGACTGCCATGGGAGTCCCGATAATAAATCGCTGGCGTTCCCCTGCATCACGCCGATTCCTGATGTCACGGTTTGGGTCGCTTTATTTCCACTGCCATAATAATGAGGCGCAACGGCCGATGCGTAATATTGCAGGTTAATCATTTGGCAAACCGTTCCCGGTCCTGCGATGATACCGCTCAGCAGCGAACCATTTTTATCCTTTTTCCAGTTATAATTATGAAGAAACACTCTTCCCTCGAGATTGCACTCCTCGGTCAGGCTTCGTTCTCCGATCACAAACGCCGCATTGCCGGCCAGCCCCCATTCCGGACGGATCTCACTCCAGTCCTCAGCCAACCGCTCCGCTTCCGCTTTCGGATTTTTCAAGACGCCTTTGAGACTAGGTAATTCCCGGATTCGCTCGGCGTTAGCCTCCTCACTCACCTTAGGCAGGACCGCCTCAATGCGGGTATACGCATCTTCAGCCTTGCCCGAAAGGTGAGGAAGATAAACCCAATGCAATTCATCAAGTGTTGTAATATGCTCAGCAGCTGCAAAAACAGTCTCTTCCGGAACGGAAATCCCCCTTGTCTTAAGGGCCTGCCGTACATTCGGAAGGTTGCACAACGCTGCCAGCACCCGCGCATTAAAGGCGCTCGATGTCCCGCCGCATGCCCCGCAATCGAGCGAAGCAGCATAGGGATTATTGGTGCTGTGACTTCCGTGTCCGCAAATCACCACGAGCGGTGCGAAATGATCGGTGAGCCCGATCGTTTTTAAGGCTTGCTCCACATATTGTACTTTCTCTTCTTCTGAAAAACCAACCGGAATCTCCGTTTCAGCAGGGTCCTCCATCCGGTCAAGCGTCAGCTTCACATCCGGTTTTCTGAACCAGGTGTCAAGCAGTTTCTTGAACGTGCGTCCATCCCTCCTGGGTAAAAAAGTACGGGTCAGCGTCTGCATACTAAGCCACGGTCCGCTTACCTCCGGCAGCAACATGCTGGCAAGCAGGTTGTGCTTCATGGTTTTAAAGGTACCTTGCAGTGAATTAACTGCCTGCAGCCGCTCGTGAAACGGTTGATATTGCGATTCAGGCAAGTATTCCTTTACCTTGAATTGCGGTTTATTCAATACCGGCAAGGAAGGATGGCTATGATGGCTATCGAGTTTGCAGGTTTCAATCGGCAAGCCGAAGAATCCAGCTGCCCCAAAGGTTTCAAAGCCTTCTGTCCGTTCGAGTTGACGGCGGAATGGCTCTGACCTTACATCGATGCAAAAAACAAATTGCGCCAATGAAGGCGATTTAGGCTCAGCCGCCGCCTGCTGTTTCGCGATGATTTTTTCCTTCAATTGCTGTTCATATGTTTGTTCCCAAGCTTCCATCCAAAGTCTGTTGCGGACAATGTTATCAAATTGCCAAGCAAGGTTCAAACGGGCTTTTTGCTCCGCGGCAGGCAATTGTGACCATGCCTTGATGGGGAAGTTCACCCAATGAAGCCAGGCAGCAATTAGAGATTCCAGGAGCACGTCCTCTTCCGTTCCTTGGGTGGGCAAAGGAAGATATGGCTTCATCAAGATCAGCTCCATTGAAATTCTTACTGCCAAATAGTCCATCAGCAAGGAGCTTTCGTTACTACGTTGCTGCGAGCGCCAAAGCATCATTCCCGCCCAGCCTGGCAGGGCCAGCAAATGAGCTTCCAAGTATTCTTGCGACTCTGAAGGATGGATTCCTAAATGGGACAAGGCCTCATTTAAAGCAATGTCCGCTTCCTTCGGCAAATTTTTTATCTGTTTACGCGCCTCTAGCGTTAAGGCCGGGTCTAAGGAAGCCATTCGCCGCCATGCCTGGTAGAAGCCTTCCTCGCGATTTGGCATCGACCAAACGGCTTGGGATTCATCCAAAAACAACTTGCACCACTTAATCAGATGGCGGTTGAGATCCCTTAACAGCGCCTCGCCGCCAATTTTTTCGAAACGCTGACTAAGAGTTTTTACCGATTGTCTGGTCTTTAGTTGGTACTTAAAGCCACTAAGTTTTTTGGCCAATCGTTTTACTTCTGGTTGCACCGTTAAATCAGAAGACGGCAGATCCTTTGTTAGTGCCGCCCGGCAAAACTCCTCTGCTGCTGTAAGCGGGAGTCCGAAAGAGTGCTGCTTAAGCCATTGCTGTAGCCCTTTTTCTAAAAAATTCACATCAATTTCGCCTTGGTCCCGTGCTGATTTTAATAAAGAATCATTGGGAAACATCTCGATATCAGAAACATCTTTAAACCGGCGTGCTGTCTGTTCAAAGGATAGCCGTTCTAAGCCGGCCCAGGGGCTGCGTGCCGCGAACTTGCTGATCGGGCCGAGCGGTGCGATGACTTCGCTAGCTGATTTCACTAAATCATGGATATCAAGACTGAGATTTTCTTGTTCCTTTTCCCAACTTAATGTTCTGGCTAATGTCGGTGTCATCTGAATGACCTCCTATAAGACAAGTATTTTGGATGACTTTCTACTAAATCTTTATGAGGCTCACCCAAATGGACAAGCCAGAGATAAATAACCGTATATGCCGTTGAGGAACGATGGCGCGCGAGCCATAATCCAAAAGCACTGCCGCCCAGCAAGATAATCAGGGCCAAGATGACCGTTGGTGTGGGTGGCTGCATACCAGACAGTACGGTTTCATGTAACAGACTGTCCAAGAGCGTATGGATGAATTTGAACATGATGACCGCTCCGGCAAGGAACGCAAGCCCTGCAACTCGGCCAATCCGGCCTGACCCAAAGGCAACGAGTCCGGTCCAAGCAAACATCACGGACCAGCCTAAAATGAGGGTGCTAATGATGTGATAACCCTCTCCGCCGGAATTCAGCCAATAGCCAATCGAAAAAATGAGACCTAAAACCACTCCGGTGATCGTCCATAAAAAGGGAAACGGACGGCCCTTGAAGGAATGAGTCTCCCGATGCTGGATGGCGGATCCGGCCTGCAAAAATAGGCTTGCTTTGAATAATCCATGTAAGACAGCATGAATAATCGCTGCCAAATACGCGCCTAATGCACACTGAACAAGCATGAATCCCATTTGGGCTATGGTCGAGCCGACCAACTGTCGTTTATAGTCGACATGGACGAGCATAATTCCGGTCCCAAGCAGGACGGAAATGCCGGACAGAACAAGCAGAACTATCTGGGCTGTATCACCGCCGTTAAAGAGCGGTGCAAACCGGGTAAACATCAGACCGCCGGCATTGACGATGCCGGCATGCATGACAGCCGAAACAGGCGTCGGCGCCACGACTGAGTCCAGCAGCCAGCGCTGGAACGGAAACTGTGCCGATGGAATGATCATCGCTACAATCAATAGGAGGCTGATGCAGGTCCTCTCCCACGATGCAAGTTGAGCCAGGTTATTTTTTTCAAGAATAGCCGATAGCTGCCAGTGTCCTGTCGTTTGTGTAATCCAGATAACAGCCACGAGCAGAATAAGCCAGCTAAGTAAAAATATCCGGCCGGAGGAGGCTGATGCTTTTCTGGCCACCTGCCACTCCTTATTTAATCTGATCAGCAGGGTCAAGCCCAAAAGGGTCATTCCCCAGCAGACCAACAGAATCCGAAGATCATTGCTGAGCCAAACAAGGGTATCAGCAAATGTCGTGAGTGTCAGCAGCGTAAAATACTTTCGGTAAGAACGATCACCGAACAAGTACCGTAGTGAGTAGCGCTGCACAATGACACCAATGGTCAGAACAAAAAGGGCAAGGAGCAATGAGAGCGAATCGAATCGCCAAGGTCCATACAGCACACTTCCATCGTGTTTGCTAGAGAACAGCCCCCACATGGCGACGATTGGCGGCAACGAAATGATGCCTATATGATATCGAACAAAATGTACGGGGACCTTTTCCCATAGCAGGAAAATGGCGCTTACCATGGCAACTGCTAGAATGATAAAAAATGCAGTTGGTAATGAAATTAGCTCCAGATAATTGGACATCCTCGCTCTCTCCCTCTTAGATTTTGATAATATGAATCTCTTTTTTAAAAACAAAAAAACCGGCAAACTCTAAATTTAATGGTCATACTACAACCATTAAACTTTGAAGATTGCCGGTTTACCTTTAACTTCCCAATCGGGCTTTTAAATAGTCTACCTTAATCGTATATTATTCATTAAGTATTTTTGATTTCTAGTTCTATAGAATTCCTTTTTCATAAAAGCCAATAGATCATTATTAACCATATGCTAAAGTTCTATATTGAAAGAAATCACCTAAACACTATAATCACGTATTAAATATTACTATTAGTTAAAGATTCTGTCAAGTGAAGCATGGGGACGGTTCTCTTGCCTCACTTTGTGAGGCAGAAGAACCGTCCCCGTGCATCACCGTGCCTCACACCAGTCTAGGCAATTTTACATACTATATGTTGGAGGTGGAAAAATGCCAAGAGTGAATTATCGAAGTTCTGATGTTGATTTAATGGCAAGGATGATGAGGGCAGAGGCCGAGGGTGAAGGAAAGCAGGGAATGTTATATGTCGGAAATGTTATTGTTAATCGCCTTAAAGCAGATTGTTCAGACTTTAAAGGTCTAAGGACAATTCAACAGGTCATTTTTCAGGTACAGGGAGGGAATTTTTCCTTTGAAGCTGTTCAAAAGGGGAATGTTTTTTATCAAAAAGCAAGAGCATCTGAAAAACGATTAGCAAAGAAGAATTTGGATTATTGGAGAGAGCACCCAGGGAAATATGCCCTTTGGTATTTTAATCCATATGCTCCATGTCCTCCAACCTGGTACGGTCAACCTCAATCTGGTCAATATAAAAATCATTGTTATTATGAACCAAAACCTGGTACATGTGAGAGTGTTTATACCGGAGGCTAAGCTTACTCATTGAGTAGGCTTTTTTACATTTTTAGCTTAATAAAAACCCTTGAATGGATACATATAATGAAAATAAAAAAACAACAATAAATAACCAACCTTTTGCTTTTTGCTCTTTCTGAAATTCTTCCAACCCCATCACTAACATGGTTATTCCTAAGAGAAACATCATTATATGATTTAACTCAAAATTATTTGTGATTAGTCCATAAACAGCAAAAAACAAAGTTACACCAGATAAAACATAACGTAGAATTTTCAACAAAAAACCACTCCCCCTTTCGTCCTTTAGAACAAACCCATTCCATAGACATTTGAAATATAAAAGATGCTATACATTTGTTTAATATCGTAAAAAGTTGAAAATGAGGCAGAAGAACAGTCCGAGACCACTGAAAAACACTCCTTACCTTGCCATCCGGTAAAAATAAGAGGCCCTATTCTGCCCGTGAGCCCATGAAAAGAAGCGTACCGGTAAAAATAAGCAGCCCTATTCTGCCCGTGAACCCAAGAAAAGAAGCGCACCGGTAAAAATAAGTGGCCTATTCTGCCCGTGAGCCCAAGAAAAGAAGCGCACCGGTAAAAATAAGCGGCCTATTTTGCCCGTGAGCCCAAGAAAAGAAGCGTACCGGTAAAAATAAGCGGCCTATTTTGCCCGTGAGCCCAAGAAAAGAAGCGCACCGGTAAAAATAAGCAGCCTATTTTGCCCGTGAGCCCAAGAAAAGATGCGCACCGGTAAAAATAAGCGGCCTATTTTGCCCGTGAGCCCAAGAAAAGATGCACACCGGTAAAAATAAGCGACCCTATTCTGCCTGTTAGCCCAAGAGAAGAAGCGCACTGGTAAAAATAAGCCTTCTATTTTGCCCATGAGTTCAAGAAAAGTAACGCTCGAGCATCTTAGGATCATTTTTCAGTGGTCTCGAACCGTCCCCATGCTTCACTAAAATCTGCTCTTTTTCGGGTCGCCGAGGTATGTTTTTAGTGTTTCAATGAATGTTTGTAGTGCTTTTGTTTGGTAGGTGGCGTGGGTTAGGATGGAGAAGTTGCGTTTAAACGGGAGTCCCTTTACGCGAAGGGTGCCGATGTAACCGTTTGTGAGCTCCTTCTTAATCGCCCAGCTTGATAACAAACTGATGCCAAGACCTGCTTCAACCGATTCCTTGATGAGCTGGGTGCTTCCGAATTCCATGACTTTTTTCGGGGTGAACCTGTACCTCCGAAATAGATTTTCCGCAGCCTCCCTGGTCCCAGAGCCTTCTTCCCTAAGAATCCACGTTTCTTCCTCCAAGTCAGCCAGACTTATTTCCCCTTTTTCGCCTAAAAGAGGATGACACGGTGAGGCAACAATCACCATTCGATCTTTAGAAACCACTTTTGAATTTAGGACATTTTCCTCATAAAATCCTTCAATGATGCCAATGTCCAATTGATGTTTTTTCACCAGCTCAATGATTTCCTTTGTATTTTGGATCCGAATCGACGGGTGAATGTCGGGGTATTGCTCCTTCATTTTGGCAATAATATGCGGCAGAATATACTCGCCAAACGTATAGCTCGCCCCAATCGCAATCGGGCCGCTCGCCTTATTGGTCAGGTCATCGACTAAGGATTGCATTTTAGTATAAAGGGCGAGGATTTCCTTTGCATGGTGATAAACGATCTCACCGGCCTGATTGAGGCGGACAAACTTATTACTTCTTTCCAAAAGCCTTGTGCCAATCGATTGTTCTAACGTTCTAATATACTGGCTCACCGCCGGCTGGGTCATATGCAGCTCCTCCGCCGCTTTTGAAAAATTCTCCTTTTCCACCACTTTAATAAACACCTCTAAATGCTGATCCATCCTCTGCCCCCTTTTTCAAAAATAACCCATGTATATAAATTTACTTATCATCCCTATTATATATCATTATTTTCCTTATACACCAATCGCGAGTATGCTTAAGTTACAAAATCAAATCATTTGAGGTGATTGGAATGGGAAGTCAAAGTGCAAGAATTTTACCTCAAGACGAACAGAACGAACAACCTCTTAAAAAGCCGGAAACAAAACCTTCCGCTTATTTATGGCTGGGAGGAATTGCTTTTACCATTGTCATTGCAGCGTTCGGTTTTGCGTTAGCAAAAGTCCCAGGGTTTGATCGTGTCGGACCGCTTGCCTGTGCAATAGTGATTGCGGTAATCTACCGACAATTTTTCGGTTATCCGGAAATGCTACGCGCGGGGATTCAATTTTCTGCCAAACGCTTTTTACGTTTTGCGATTATTTTATACGGGCTCAAGTTAAACATAGATGTAGTGATTCATCAAGGGCTGGGGTTGATTGCCCGTGATATCGGCGTCATTGCTTTCGCTATCTTATTAACCGTGTGGCTTGGAAAATTGCTGAAAGCAGAATCCTCCCTCGTGCTTCTGCTTGGTGTCGGAACCGGTGTATGCGGGGCTGCCGCAATTGCCGCTGTTTCGCCCATTCTCAAGGCAAAGGACGAAGATACAGCCATCGGGGTCGGAATCATTGCGTTGGTGGGGACGATTTTTTCAATAACCTATACGATCTTAAGACCAATTCTCCCATTATCGGGCATTGATTATGGCATCTGGAGCGGCATCAGCCTTCACGAAATTGCCCACGTTGCCTTAGCCGGGGCACCTGCAGGTCCAGATGGTCTGGCCATTGCCCTGCTCGCCAAACTAGGCAGGGTACTCCTGCTCATTCCATTGTGCTTTATTCTTATGTATTGGATGAAAAAACGCAGTTCAGGAAGTGCTGGAGATACAAAAATTGAGTTCCCTTGGTTTCTGATCGGCTTTATCTTGATGAGTTTGTTCGGAAGCTATATCCTTGGCAAATCCATCCCTGTTTCAAAGACAGCTATGGACGGGATTTCAACAGCAACCACCTTTATTTTGACATCCGCTATGGTTGGTCTCGGTTTAAATGTCAGCCTCCGCGACCTCCGGACCAAAGCAGCTCGGCCGCTGATCGCCATGCTGATTACATCCGTTCTACTTTCCGTAGTTTCGTATTTTATTGCGTGAAAGTGATGCATGGGGACGGTTCTCGTGCATCATTTTGTGATATGAAGCACGGGGACGGTTCTCGTGCATCAACAGTTGGGAAGTATATTAGGAAATTTGGAAAGTAAAAGCCGAAATCGCAAAGTATTTGTCCAAAAGTGGAAAGTTAAATCAACAAATTGGAAAGTAACCAGACCAATTCAGAAAGTATATCCAAATAAATGGTATCCTTTTTAAGCAACCGGCTGTTTTTAAAAGCTAAATAAGTTAGGAAGGATTCTCTATTATCAAGAGGATAAACTTACCTATGTCGTGAACCTCTGTATGATTTATTGAAATGAGTCGAAACTGTATCTGGTGGCCCCGTCAATTCCAAGTATACCTAAGTGGTGGTACCTACAAATTTAAGCCGCCATTGATTCCATTCATGAATAAAGCCAACTACCTTGTTCAAGGTAGCTGGCCAATAGCTGTGACACCGGTTACCTTAACTACTCAAGGAACTTAGCGATGTCTGCTCCTTTCTTTTTACTGATTTTGATTAGGATATTTACAATTAACATAAAAATCCCCGTAAGTAAAATAAGAATCGTAGATATGGCTGTGATAGTTGGATTAATTTGCAAAATCAGCTCATTATACATTTTTTTTGGCAGTGTCATATTTTCGCCAGCCAGAAAGACGGTGACGATTAATTCATCGAAGCTTATGATAAAAGCGAAGAGCCATGCCGCTAGAATGCTTGGAAGATGTAGAGGAATCAAAACTTTCCGAAAGACAGTAATCCAAGAACCACCTAAGCTTTTCGCAGCCAGTTCTAACCTTTTATCAAAAGCCTCAAATGCCGGCAGGGTGATTAAAACGATATAGGGGAACGCAACCAAAACATGAGCAAAAATTAGTCCTGGTAAAGTACCTAGGATACCAAGCTGGGCAAAGAATAAATAGAGCGCAACCCCAGTAATGATGGTTGGAATAATCATCGGTGCGATAAAATTACCTACGATAAGATTTTTACCCCTAAAATTGCTAATAGAGAGGCCATACGAGGCTAAAACACCAAAAACTAAGGCAATTGCACTTGCCGCTACGCTAACAATGACAGAGGTTCTAACCGCAATAAGCCAGGAGGGGTCAGTAAAAAAGGAACTATACCACCTCAACGAGAATCCGGGAGGCGGGAATTCAAGGGAACTTGCGTTTGAGAAAGACATCAGGACTACAATTACCAATGGAACAGACAAAAATAGGATAATACAGATTGAAAACAGCCCCAGTAAAACATTCCACACATTTTTCTTATGCAATTTGTGTGTTTCCTTTACTTTAACAGCTGTAGAAATATTGGTAGTATTCAAGGATCTCATTTTACTGTCTCCCCTATCTTTCTATAAATAACGTACAAAATGATGGTAACTAATAGAAGAATAGTAGAAATAGCTGAGGCTAAGTTCCAATTAGCCAAACGGTTAATAAGCGTATCTAAAATGGTAGCAATCATCTGGACTTTCCCTCCTCCTAAAATGGCTGGAGTGATAAAAAACCCAAGGGTCATTATAAATACAAGAATTGCACTAGATAACAAAGTAGGCAGTGTTAGCGGAAAATAGATTCGAAAAAACATAGTTAACGGATTGGACCCAAGTGAATAGGCAGCTCTAATTAACCGATTATCAATTTTTAACATGGCAGCATAGAGGGGAAAAACAGCAAAAGGGATTAGCACATTAATCGTTCCAAGGGTAACACCCAGATCGTTATAGATAAGCTGCAGCGGGCTTCCAATTAAACCTAACTCCAATAGGTTTCGATTAACAATACCATTATTCCCTAAAATGACAATCCATGCATACGTTCGGATTAAAATACTGACTAAAAACGACATAGCGATTAGCGCAAGCACAAATAGCCTTGACTTCCCTCCCAACCGAGTTATCCAGTGGGCTAATGGGTAGGCTAATAGACAGCATAGAAGAGAAACTATAATAGCAGTTTTAAACGTATTTGCTAATATTTGAAGATATATGGGGTGCCTCGCAAGATAAGTATAGTGTTCAAAGGTGAAATCAGGACTAAGGAAACTACGAATTAACATTAAGAGAAGAGGGATATTGAACCCAATAACAATGATAATTAAAGGGGGAACTATATAAGAAAAGCCTTTAAACTTTCTCTTCATCTTCCCACTTCCTTTCCTAAAGATTTTAAAGAAAAAGGCAGATGCTTATAGTCATGATCTGCCTTTTTAAATTTAGTTATTTATTTAGATTTAACTTAAATAACTCCCATTTCTCTTCAACTTCTTTTCCATGTTCTGCCCACCACTTGGAATCAGTAAGACTTTGTTTACTATAGTTCACCTCACTGCTTGGGAAAGCCTCTAGGCGATCCTTTGGTAAAAGAGGCGTTAATTCTTTACTTGGGCCGGTATACGGTAATACCTCAACTGCCCTAGCCTGGTTCTCTGCAACTGTCATTTCATGAATAAAAGCGGAAATCTCATTAATGTTCTTTGCTCCTTTAGGGATAACCAAGTAAGATAAATCAAGTAATCCTTCATTAAAGGAGTATTTAATATTGTCCTTATTTTCAACGATTCGGCCAGACCATGCTGCGGAATAACCAACTTCCTTATCTTTCAGTAACTGTGCAGGCTGGGAGCCAGATTGCCACCAAACAGACACATGCTTTTTAATTTTTTCCAAGCTTTTAAATGCTCGATCAACATCTAGTGGATATAACTTATCCTTTGGAACGCCATCCGCCAATAAAGCAATTGGAAGGGCGAACACAGCATAATCAGGTAATGCCCGTTTTCCAGGGAATTTCTCAACGTTCCAGAAATCAGCCCACGAGGTCAGTTCCTTTCCTCCTGTTGCATCCGGATTCCACGCCATAATTGTTGAGTAATATTGATAGCCTACTCCATATTCATTTTGACCTTCCTCATTAATTGGGTCCGGATTTATTAATTTCCAATCTAACTTTTCAAGAAGATTAGCACTTTTGGCTTGGTAAAGGTTACCGGAACTTACCTCAACCAAATCATAGGTATGCTGGCCAGATTCTACCATTGCCTGCAGTTTTCCTAACGACGTAGGACTTTCACGTACCACTTTAATGCCTGTTTTTTTCGTAAAAGGCTCTACGAATCCTTTTTCCATATAATCTCCGGATGGTCCACCAGCCTCTAAAATTCGTAACGTAAAGGATTTATCCAATTCTCCGTCTTTTTTCGGTTTACTAGATGATTCTTCTGATGCGCCGGAACATCCCGCAGCCAATAGAAGTATGAAAATGGACAAAACAGTCAGCGGATACTTCATAGTGGAAAACAACTTTCTCATCGCAACCTCTCCCCTTATATTTGATTTCTTCACACGAATTCCAACTGTGTTTCTTCCTTACGATAATCCTGTAAAAACCAATTTCTTTTAGGGTCCCATGAAAGTTTGACATTCTCTCCATCTTTGAATCTATAATCATTTCTTGAATCATTAACCGTCACTAACTGTCCATCGCTGATTTCAACCTGATAACGGGTTGCACTTCCAAGGTATGTCGAATTTTTAACACTGCCCTTTAAACCCTCTCCACTTCCATCATCGGATCCAATTTGGATTTGCTCCGGTCGAATCATCAGACAAGTCCGTTCCCCGCCCTGTAAACCAGAAACATAAGTTTTAATTTTATCTCCACTATCAGAAATAAATATCTCATTTCCATTTTCAAATCCGATTGTTCCATTAAAGAAGTTACTGTTTCCTAAAAAGCTAGCTACAAAACGGTTCACCGGCTTGCTATACAATTCTTCTGGTGTTCCGAATTGTTCAATCCGACCATGATTTAATATGAGAATTCGATCTGACATGGTCAGGGCCTCTTCTTGGTCATGCGTGACAGAAATGGTTGTAATACCCAAAGAACGCTGCAACTGCCGGATCTCGAACTGTAAATCCTGTCTAAGCTTTCGGTCAAGTGCTGCCATGGGTTCATCCAGCAAAAGAATAGATGGTTTGAAAATAAAAGCACGGGCAAGGGCCACCCGTTGCTGCTGCCCTCCTGATAGCTCGTTAATCTTCCGGTTGCCGAACGCCTCAAGCCTTACAAGTTCAAGTGCCTTTTGTACCTCCATATCAATATTGTCACCGGTCATTTTCCTAACCTTTAATGGAAATGCAAGGTTCTCAAAAACAGACATATGAGGAAAAAGTGCATAGCTTTGAAAGACAAGGCCGATATTTCTCTTTTCTGCTGGTAACCCAATGACATCTCTACCATTCATCAAGATGTGGCCTGATGTAGGATCTTCAAAACCCGCTATTAACGTTAGTAGAGTTGTTTTCCCCGAGCCGCTTGGCCCAAGAATTGTAACAAGTTCACCCTCGTTTACCGTTAAATCGACATTATCAACAGCTATAAAATCATTAAATTTTTTAGTGAGATTAATAAGGTCAATCATTGGTCTTTTGTCCTCCAAATATTCTCAACACTATCAAATGAATCTAGGCGAAGGTCACTTTTTTCTTCCCGTAAAACATGTTTTGCTACTCTCTCAGAAGGGGTTCTTGGTAAATCTGTCCGAAACTCCCAATACCGAGGGATTTTAAAATAAGCAAGACGCTCTTTTGAAAAATCAAGGAGCCTTTTTACTTGCTCGGTATCCGCGGATTCATCCTCTTGTAAAACAACATAGGCTTTAACCTCTTCGCCTCGGAGTTCATCGGGTACAGGGACGGCAGCGACATATTTTACATTTGGGTGCAATTTAATAACATCCTCAACTTCAGTAGCAGATATATTCTCACCGCTTCTTCGAATCATTTCCTTTTTTCTGCCAATATAGTAAATTAACCCTTCTTCCGTCATGTAAGCCAAATCGCCAGTATGGAAATATCCGTTTCGAAAAACTTCCTTGGTTGCCTCTGGATTTTTATAATAGCCTTCCATCATTCCGGCGCCTCTTATGACGAGCTCCCCGATTTTTCCACGTGGTAGAGTTTGGTCGTTTTCATCCACAATTCTTGCTTCACGATACGGGTTTGGTCTGCCAATGCAGCCAGAGCCAACTAACTGGTCATGCTCCTCTCTTGTTACTCCGATATCACTACCGGTTTCCGTCATGCCAAATGCCTCATACCAAGGGGCTCCCCAACGTTCCTCAAGCTCTTTATGCAAATGAACAGGAATAGCTGAACAGGCAATATGCCGGACACAATTCTCTCTATCATGGAGAGATTTTGGCATTTTCAGCATAAGTACCGGCATAATTCCAAGGCAGTAGAAAAAGGTAACCTTATATTCGCGAACTTTTTCCCAAAATGTTGAAGGGTGGAAACGGTCTAAAACGATTAATGTTCCACCAGAAGCTAATGAAGTGATGACGTTCCACTGTGGATCCATATAGTAAAAAGGCTGGGCTGTCAGCAATATGTCATTTTTATTGATTTGTGGATAGGGCAGCAAAACATTTTTTCTGGCAAAGTTCATCCAATAGTTATGTGTTAACATGCAGCCTTTTGGCCGCCCCGTTGTTCCTGATGTATATTGGATATTCATGATAGACTCGGGATAAACTGGGTTCGTTAGAGGGTCATTGTTGTTTATTTTTGAAAACATATCTTTCAAAAACACGACATCTTCATGGGAATCGTCGTCAACTGCAACAATAGTTTTTAGCGATGGAACGGATAATTGTATTTTTTTTAACAGCGGGATAAACTCAGATGAGGTGACTACTACATTCGCTTCTGAATGTTCTAGAAGGTATTTTGCATCGAATTCTTTGTAATAAATATTAATGGGTACCATGATTGCCCCAAGCTTTCCTATGGCAAGCCAGGTTAAGGGAAACTCTGAACGATTTCTCAGCATAATGGCAACTCGGTCCTTAGCATTAACACCTAGGTTTTCAAGAACCTTTGCGATTGAGTTTGTTTTTTCATCAATCTCTTTATAGGTTAATCTCTCGTTAAATTCGTCAAATATGAGTCCAACCTTATCTCCCCAAAGAATAGCTGCACGCTCTATTAATTCCTTTATATTTTGCACCTTTTCTAATTCGAGAGCCTTGACATTTTGTATACTGCTACTCATAACAGATACCTCCATCTTACAATTTGCTCTTGTTTTTAAATCTTTCGGAAGAGTTTTTAGCGTCCTCTGACTGAGTGGTTGCAAGTACATGATCCACTTCTATCTCGTAAGCGTTTTCAATTGTGGACTGTGATCCACTGTTTAGCGCAAACTTAGCCCTAGATAGAGCTCCTTGCGGCAAATTACTTAGTTTAAACGCCAATTCCATAGGCCATTTACCAAATTCCTCTGAATCAACTACAAAATTAATAAGCCCTAAGCTCTTTGCTTCATCTGCTGTGAATTTTTCACCCAACAGAAGGAGTTCCTTTGCCTTGGCCATTCCAACTGTCATTGGCAAAATATGCGAAATGCCACCAGTTACACTTAAGCCCACACTTACTTCAGGAAATCCAAATTGAGCGTTTTTTTCAGCAACGATTAAATCACAACATAAAGCAAACTCACATCCTGCCCCAAGAGCATATCCGTGAACAGCAGCTATGACGGGGTATGGCGCTTGACGAATTTTTCTAGTAATGTCCTGTGTTCTTTGTACTCTTCTACGCATTTCAAATTCATTATTCGATTTTTCATTAGATTTCAAATCATGACCTGCGCAGAATGCTCTTCCTCTTCCTGAGAGAACGACCGCTTTAACTCCATCACTTTCTGCCCGCTCCAACGCCTGATACAACTCCTCCACTAACTGTGGGATGACAGCGTTTAAGCGTTCCGGCCGATTAAGAACAATTTGGGCTATTTCCCCTTTTAACTCATAATCTACAACACTACCAGAAGTAATCATTGTCTTACCTCCTGATTAACACCAGAAATAAGTTTTTCTGCATTTGCCCCAAGGATTTTTTCTAACACTTCCTGCTTAAGTCCCAAGTTTCGCCATTCTTTTAAAGCCCTTTCCATTGAAAAAACCGGCCAGTCTGTAGCGAACAATAATTGGTCTGGCAGCAAACTATTCATAAAACGGTACATCGTCTCCCATCCTGATCCTTGGACACCAATATATTTTGGTGCTAATCCCCCAAAATCCATAAGAATGTTCGGGTGTTTACGGGCAACAGCAACCATATCTGTAATCCATGGCCACGAGGCATGTAATGCTATTAATGTTATACCGGGGAAGTCGCACGCAACTTGGTCTAATAGTAAGGGATGTTCATTTCTAATAGGGTGTTGGGTAGAGTAATTTACCCCTGAATGTATTCCAACAGGCAATCTTAGTTCCAATGCCTTAGAGTAAAAGGGATATAACTTCCTATCATCAATAGCCATTTCAAAGAAACCTGGTTGGATATTAACCCCTGCCAATCCTAACTCTTTAATTCTTTCCACTTGTTTAACTGCTCTCATGGGTCTAAGGTTTTCCATTGAAATTGTTCCATACCCCGTGAAATGCTTGGGAAATTTGTGTACAATCTCTGCCACAATTTCATTTAATTCATCAGCAGAGTCACCATATTCATATTCTGCATGAATAATGGCATGGTCTACTCCTGCCAACCTCATTTCTTCCATTAAATCATCGAGACTTTTATGGCTATTTTCGGATACTCGTAGCACTGCGTCATATTGCTTTCGGTAAGCACTCACATCTCTGTTACTTACCTTTGGCCTCATATCCATTGGTAACCGGACACGTGCATCTATGATTCTACTCATTTGTTTAACACCTCTCTATACTTTGCATACTCCTCAAATCCAGGCTTATAATACTGGGTCGGACTCGGTAAACTTAAATCCTCAACATTAATTGGGATTCCGTTTCGTATTGCCCCCAGTAGTCTTAATGATATGTTCGCAAAATTTTTGCTGATTTCTGTTAACGAAAGACTGCCATTAGGTGAATACCAATGGGCCACTCCCGTACACATCTCAAGCAATGCAAAAGTAGTTAACTTAATATCCTCTTTAAAGATAAAAGTCCCTTCTTCTATTCCTTTCTTGATAACCATCTGCCAGATCTGTTCATATTCTTTTCTTAAGTTTTTAATCAATCCCTTGTTTTCCCCATGCAGTGCACGAAATTCAGTATCAATAACTAACGCTGATAAACGATTTACACCATGGGCCATCACATGCATTTGAACCAATGCTGCTATCTGTTGTTCGGGCGTTTCATTATTGTTGATTATATCCTTTGCGTTATGGATCAATGGCCTTAATCCAGCTTCCATAATGGACAGCAAAAAGTCCTCTTTATTTTTTATGTAATAATACAGAGTTGCAGAGGTTACTTCAGCTGCCATAGCAATATCACGTACACTAGTCGCCTCAAACCCTTTTGTAGCAAATAATCTAAGGGATGCTTGAATTATTTTTTCCGCAGTTGTTTTTGCTTCTTCTGTCATCTCATCGTTTCCTTTCTAAATTAAAATCACCACCTTTTAAAAATAAGGCAGGTTCAAATATCCATAATCAACTTGTTTACCTTATTTTGTAATTTATTCTATCAAGCGTTCGATAGGTGGTCAATACATTTTTATTAAATATTTGATAATTTGTAATATTTAAACAAATTAACAAACCAAAGAGCAAATCTTTCTCGTTAAAAAAGGAAAAGTACCAGTCGCCTTCCAATTTTCTGGTCGGCGCCTGACACTATTTTTTTCTGATTGCCATTATGCACGGGGACGGTTCTTTACTGATGCACGAGGACCGTCCCATACATCTTTAATTTCTTTCGAACCGTTTAATCCCTTTCTTCGTTTCCTTAAATGACAACCTAAATAAATGGAGGAATGAGGATGAAAAAAAATCTGTTACTCGGCGCAATCTTTTTACTTCTGTTCACGGCCACTGGATTATCGGTTTACGCTAACATGAAGGATTCAACAAAGTCTCAACAGCCGAACGATGGAGTGATTCGAGTGTACGGCCCAGGCGGACCACTGGGACCAATGAAGGAAGCAGCAGAAAAATTTACAGCGGAAACAGGAATAAAGGTTGTCGTAACGGCTGGACCTGAATCCAACTGGGTTAACCAAGCCAAACAAGATGCAGATATCGTTTATGGAGGATCGGAGTACATGCTTCGCAGCTTCATGCTAAGCAATCCAGAAATGATCAATGAAAAATCACTTACAGAATTATACGCCCGTGCAGCAGGAATTTTAGTACGAAAAGGGAATCCCAAGAACATTCAATCGCTTGAAGATTTAACGAAAAGCGGCGTGAAAATTATCGATGTCAATGGTGCCGGGCAGCTTGGATTATGGGAGGATTTGGCCGGAAGAAAGGGACTAATCGGAGGAATTAGCCAAAATATTGACATCTCCGTAAAATCCAGTGCCGAAGCAATCGAAATATGGAAATCCAATTCAAAACACGACGCATGGATTACATATGAATCCTGGCACCATAGGCTTAAGGATGTCACCGATTTAGTGGAGCTCCCAGAAGCAGAAAAGCTTTACAGAGGAACCCCGATTGCGCTAACAACAAGCACGGATAATAAAAAAGAAGCCCAACAATTCATTGACTATCTAAAAACCGACGCATCCCACCAAGTCTTTCAAAAGTGGGGATGGAAATAACGTTCACAAGTAAGTGCAGGTACCCTCCAATCTTCTGGCCCATGCCCGGCACTTTTTTCTATAAAATTCGAACCGTTTTTTGTGTTTCCTCGTTACCTTAATTGAACAGAACAAATAAGGAGGAGTTCATAATGAAAAAGTGGAGTTGGTTAACTTTATTCCTTTTAGCAGGAGTACTTCTTGTTGGGTGCAGTGCAAAAGAAAATGCAAAGGACAAGGATACAAGTAATCAAGCAAAAGAGACAGCCGTAGAGGTTAACAAAGATGCCGAAAAAGTGGCGGACAAATCAGATACAGCCCTGCAGCTGAAGGAAAACGAAAAAGTCGGTAACTATCTTGCAGATGCGAAAGGGATGACACTTTACTATTTTGCCAAAGATCAGCCAAACACTTCAAACTGCAGCGGCGAATGTCTCCAGAACTGGCCTTCCTTCTATTCTGAAAACCTTGAAGCTCCAGAAGGACTTAACAAAGAAGACTTCAGCACCATTACCAGAGCAGACACAGGTGAGAAACAGACTACCTACAAAGGCTTTCCGCTTTACTACTTTGTTAATGACAAAGCAGCTGGTGATGTAAATGGACAGGGCGTTAAAGATGTTTGGTTTATTGTTAACAACGAGACAACATTTCCCCAATAATGCAACTTTTCGAAGAATTGCCGCCAGGCAGTTCTTTTTTCTCATTTTGAAAAGGTTTCCCCTTCCGCTTTCACAATGATTTATACTAGTAAAAACGCTGCAATGTAAGGGAGAGAATCTGGCAATGAAATCGAAGACAGACGAAGAACTGATTGGACTAATTGTCCAAAAGCATCGTCCGGCACTTGAAGAGCTATATGACCGATACGCAAAGCTTATCTATAGCTTCTCCTATAAAATAGCAAAGGGCGATACAGATAAAACAAAAGAAATAGTCCAACATGTATTTCTCCGGCTTTGGACGACAAAAAGCACCTATAATCCTGCAAAAGGGCAGTTGGCGAACTGGCTTCTTACCATTACCCGAAATATTGCGATTGATCTCATTCGTAAAGAGCAAAAACATAACGGAACCATCCCGTTAGAATTGAATGACATGGTGCAAATTCAAGGGCAGCAGTCGGAGGATGTCCTGCAGCAAGTATCAAGAAATCTATTAAAACAACAAATTCAGGAAGCCAAACGCCATCTCTCTGAACCACAGCAACGCCTCATCAACCTTTTATACTGGGAAGGTTACTCTTTAAGCGAAATTGCAGAAATAGAACAGAAGCCGCTCGGTACTATTAAAAGCAGGCTGCATCAAACCTTGAAAAAACTTCGGAATTACTTTAGTGAGGAAACAGGAGGGGTTCGGCATGGAAAATAAATGCAAAAACCTATCTTTATATATGATTAATGAATTGACTCCGCTTGAAAAAGAAGAATTTGAACGCCATTTGAAAACTTGTACCCACTGTCAGCACGAATTAGAATCGCTGCAAGGATTATGGCAGACCCTTTCTTATGAAGTTGAAGAGGTGGACGTTCCAGAAACACTGAAAGCAGATGTCATGAACTTTATTTTTGAAGAGAATAAAGCACCTCAGCAGGACCAGAAAGTAGAAACAGCGAAGAAAAGCTTTAGCGAACACTTAAAGCTCCATTTCAAAAAGCATTTCTCGCCATTATCCACTGCTGTTGCTGTCGTTCTAGTCATTGGCTTAGTCGGACTATATTGGAATAACCTTCAATTAAAAGATACGATTACAGCCTTAGAAACAAAAGAAGCGGACACAGCCCAAATTGTATCGACATATGTCCTAAAAGGGCAGGGTTTAGCCGCTTCGGCAAACGGCAATGCTTACCTTCTTAAAGAAGGCGGCACCACCAATCTTGTCATCGAATTAAATAATATACCGCGTACCAATGATGAGGAAGTATACCAAGTGTGGCTATTAAAAAACGGCACTCGGCAAAATGCGGGGACTTTAAAGCCTGATCAAAACGGCAACGGCCTAATCACCTACCGCCTCCCCCAAGCCCTATCGTTTGACGCTATCGGAATCACTTTAGAGCCGAACCCAAACAACACACAACCGCAGGGCCAAAAAGTAATGGGAACTTCTTAGGGGAGTGGTGCAAGGGTGTGACATGGGTACAATTAAAATCCCGCACATAAATTGCCCGACAACCGATTAGGTGCTAGTCGGGCCTTTTTACTTCCCCGAAGAGAAAAAATATCTAAAACGGAAAATTCAGCGAATATATAGTTGTATAAAAATTCTCTTTAATGTATATTTATTAATATGTAACTAAGTTGGGATAGTTTTAATTTGTTATATTGATATATTCTCTTGGGGGATTTTCTATGAACATTCGAAAAGCGATAATGAGCGATACAGAAAGTATCTATAATTTAATATCAGGGTATGCCAAAGAGGGAAAGCTGTTGGTGAGAACTTATCCTTCAATCTATGAAAATCTGCAAAGTTTCGTTGTTGCCGTTTTAAATGACGAAGTTGTTGGGATTTGCAGTTTGACAATCCTTGACCGGAATTTAGCTGAGGTAAGGTCATTAGCCGTCAGCCCTGCTTATGTTGGAAAAGGAATCGGAAAAGCACTGGTAAAACAAATTATGAAAGAAACAGCAAACTTGGAAATTACTAAACTAATATCATTAACCTATCAAATTGAATTTTTTTCAAAGTTAGGTTTTAATGTGGTAGATAAAAACGAATTACCCCAAAAAATGTGGAAAGATTGCATAAACTGCCCCAAACTGCATTCCTGTGATGAAACAGCGATGTTATTGAACGTTTGATGATGCATGGGGACGGTTCTCATGCATCATTTTTTCCAATAATCAAATAAGACTGAGGCAGAAGAGACCTTCCCCCATCACACCAATCAGGCTTGGAAATAATAAAATTTCCCATTGTGGCAGGCACCAATCATTCTCCCAAATTCAATAATTGAGGCAGAGGAACCGTCCCCATGCATCACTTTACCAAGCACGTCTCCCCTTTTTCATCAAACGCAGCCTTAAAATCGAACGCATAAGGAGTGGGTCCATTCTGAATATAATGGCTGTATCGCTTGAAAGCCTCCTTCCATGACACTTCCCATTGCTTCTCCGCCCACCACACTACATAGGAAAGGTGTTTATCCGGATAAGGCTCCATCCATTTGCTTCGATCTCGCAACGCTTGCTTATGCAGACCTGAATAGGTAAAACGATATAAGGCTTCGAGGTTTTTCCATATTGTTAAAGTAAGAACAGGGAATCCACTCCCCTTTTTGGCTTCTTCAGGTATAGGGACTCCTTCAGGTGAAAACACCTCTATAAGTTGTCCAGTTTTAGCGGCCTGATGAATGATTTCATTACCCACTTCGAAAAATTCACTTGATGCCGGGTGGTTGTACGGGTGATTGAGCCTGCCCACAGTATAGATTGCAACAAAAGCCATACACAGTCCTCCATCTATAGTTTTCACCTATTTATATTCAAGTAAGACGGGAACTTATACCCATGCTTCCGCATGAGACCAACCCTCTCATTCATATATTTTAATGAGAAGGAGAGGAGGAGCGCCTTGCATTACGGAAAATATATAATCAGTGGCGTGATTTTAGTCTTGGTTATCGTGCTTTTTATTTTTTCCAGCACGAAGGTGGAGTCTGGACATCGAGGAGTTTTGTTGCAATTAGGAGCAGTGAAGCCAACGATTTTGACGGAGGGCTTTCATTTTAAAATTCCATTCATTCAAAATGTGGAACAGATAGAGGTCCGGGTCCAAAAAGAAGAAAGCTCGCAAAGTGCTGCTTCAAAGGATTTACAAATGGTTACAACCAAGGTGGCCGTCAATTACTCGGTCGATCCAGGAGCGGTCAATAAGCTATTTCAGGAAATCGGTCTTGATTATCGTACCCGCATCGTGGATCCCGCCATCGCCGAATCCTTAAAGGCGATTACCGCTCAATATACAGCGGAAGAGCTGATTTCAAAACGCCCGGAAGTATCGGCTAAAGTGAAGGAAATGCTGGACAAGAAATTAACCAAGTATTATATGCTCCTAGAAGATATCAATATTAAAGAATTTGCTTTTAGCGAGGAATTCAACAAAGCGATTGAATTGAAGCAAACAGCCGAACAAAATGCGTTAAAGGCCCAAAGGGATTTAGATCGAATCAAAATTGAAGCCGAACAACAAGTTACACAAGCGCAAGCCGAAGCAGAGTCATTAAAATTGAAAAAAGAAGAAGTCACACCCGAGCTAATCCAACTGAAACAAATCGAAGTACAAGAAAAAGCCTTGGAAAAATGGGACGGACGCCTCCCAAGCGTAACCGGCGGGGCAACCCCGTTTATTGATTTGAGCGGGGTGAAATGATGCATGGGGACGGTTCTTATGCCTCACTTTGTGAGGCATAAGAACCGTCCCAACACTCGATATTGTTCGATGTAATTCAGCAAATTGTTGCCCATGTCCAACCTAATCAAACGTTTAATTAAACCGGGTCAATGCCCTGGCCTACCCTTGATACACACTATCACATGTTCCAGGTTTTGGTTCATAATAACAATGATTTTTAAATTGACCGGATTGTGGTTGATCGTACCATGTTGGAGGGCATGGCGCATGTGGATTAAAATACCAAAGGGCATATTTTCCTGGGTGTTGTCTCCAATAATCCAAGTTTTGTTTGGCTAATCTTTTTTCAGAAGTTCTAGCTCTTTGATAAAATACGTTCCCTTTTTGAACAGCTTCAAAGGAAAAATTTCCTCCTTGTACTTGAAAAATAACGGAGTTGATTGATCTTAGCCCCTTAAAGTCTAAGCAATCTGCCACAAGTCGATTTACAATGACATTCCCAACATATAACATTCCTAATTTTCCTTCACCCTCAGCTTCTGCCCTCATCATCCTCGCCATTAAACTAACGTCTGAACTTCGGTAATTTGCTCTTGGCATTTTTCCACCCCCAAAATATAGTATGAAAAATAGCCTACATTGTTGCATTGTGGATGATGCATGGGGACGGTTCTCGTGCATCATTATTTCCAATAATTAAATAAGAATGAGGCAGAAGAACCGTCCCCATGCTTCACATTGTTCGAGCTATTCCAACAAAGTGTTGCCCATGTGCAACCCAATCAAACGTTTAATTAAACGGATTCAATGCCTTGTTACTGAAGGTTTTTTTCTTCCACTTTTACGAAAATGCTTGTCGGTCAGACAAACGTTTGAGTAAATTCCTACAAAACGTTGATAAATTAACGTTCTGTTCCCTATTTCCGTGGAAATTTTGATGAATGCTGCCAGATTAAGGCGAATCATTTCTTGCAAGTTTTACACAAACTTGAAAATCCGACAATTTCCACCGAATTCTACTACCGCGTTCCTTATTTAAACGTTTGGATAAAAGCTAAGACACTATTGATTTAATAGACTTTCCTCGCCTATTCCTCCAAAAATTTTGTCAGTTAATCAAACGATTGTGTAGTATTAGACTGAGCCCTTCCCTTAACTGGGTTTACAATTATTTTGTAAGCAGAAGAATGTCGAAATCTTCAATAAGATTCCACTGGTACGATTCTCAATTTATCCGATGATGGCAACGCTGCCGAATCAACATGCTTAATTAGTTGAAAAGAAACTTGAATAAACAAAAATAAACGGCTCAGTTTTGTGAGCCGTTTGCTTTTTCAATACAAATATTAATCCACAACACATCCAAATTCTTTGATGCATAAGAACCGTCCCCACGTCCCTACTTTAATTTAATGCCAATAAATTTCAGTTCCGTCATTTCTTCTATGGCATATTTTATTCCTTCTCTGCCTACACCGCTTTGTTTTACACCGCCGTAAGGCAGGTTATCCTGCCGGTAGGTAGAGATATCGTTAATCCAAACACCGCCTATTTCTAATTGGTCGGCTACCCTGATTGCTCGGTCAATATCCTGGGTGAAGACACCAGCTTGCAAACCGTAAATGGAGTCATTAGCATATCCGATAACTTCCTCTTCTGTATCAAACGGAATAACTGATACAATCGGTGCAAAAACCTCTTCTGCGATGATTTTCATATTACGATCGACATCAGTCATGATGGTCGGGGAAAGAATGTTCCCCTCTCGATCGCCGCCCACTTCTATTTTCGCGCCATTTTTGACGGCATCATCAATCCAAAGCTTTGCCCGCTCCGCTTCTTTCTCCGTAATCATGGGCCCGATATCTGTGGCCTCCTCCATCGGATCCCCAATTTTCAAAGCCCTTGTTTCTTTTATAAACTGTTCCAAAAATGCCTGATAAACATTTTTTTGTACAAAGATTCGTTGAGCATGGATACAAACTTGTCCTGAAAAAGAAAAAGCCCCAGTTACTAATCTTGTTACAGCCGTTTGTATGTCTCCATCGTCGAATATGATGTTAGGGGAATTGGAGCCTAACTCTAGGATAACTTTTTTAAAGCCGGCGGTTTCACGAATTTTCTTTCCAACGGCTAAGCTTCCTGTAAAGGATATTTTATGGACTTTTTCATGCGTGACAAGAGATGCACCTACTTCTCCCGTTCCCATTAACAAATTTAGTGCCCCATCTGGAAGGCCTGCTTCCTGAAATAACTTGACTAATTTATAACCCGACACCGGTGTTTTCTCGGCTGGTTTGAAAACAATTGTATTACCCGCAGCAATCGCTGGTGCAATTTTATGCAATGACAAATTTAGCGGAAAGTTAAAGGGAGTGATGGCTCCTACCACACCTAATGGGATTCGTTTCACTAACCCCAATCGATTTTCCCCTCCAATGGCTGCATCCATTGGCAAGACTTCTCCGGTAATATTTTTAGCAAGTTCAGAAGCAAACCTTAGAACTTGAACGGAACGATTGATTTCATCCCTGCTATATTTGATTGGTTTACCAGCCTCTCGGATAATCGTGTCTATAAAATCCTCAGGATTTTCCTCTAAAAGATCGGCAGCTTTTCGTAAAATATCACTCCGTTGATGAGCAGGCATCATCTTCATCGTGGAATGAAAAGTTTCAAAGGCATTTTCTACTGCCTCATTCAGATCAGCTTCTGTCGCTAAAGCTAATTCCGCTACAATTTCTTGATTATATGGATTTTTTACCTCAAGTGTTTCTCGATTATGTTCATTTCGCTCTTGACCATTGATAATCGAACCGAGCCGCATGTTGACCCTCCCTTTCTTAGCATTGAAGATGACTTAATTTCTCGGTTAATTTCATGTTTTCACTATAATCAACTGGGCAATCAATGAAGACAGGTTTGTTCATGGCAATGGCCTTCTCTAATGCAGGTTTAAGTTCCTCTGCCCTGTTAATTTGCAAAGCTTCAAATCCGTAAGATGATGCAAGCTGAATAAAGTCAGGATTTCCAAATTTAATATGGGAAGGACGGTTAAACTTTTTCAATTGATGCCATTCGATTAAGCCATATCCTTCATCTCTCCATAATAAAACAATAATCGGGAGATTCAGTCGTTTGGCTGTTTCTAACTCAGCGCCGGTCATTTGAAAAGATCCATCTCCGCATACCGCTACAACGGTACGATTCGGCTGGGCAAGTTTCGCCCCTATCGCTCCTGGGACAGCGATCCCCATTGATGCCAGGCCATTAGAAATAAGACAGGTATTCGGTTGATAGGTATGGAACATCCTCCCCATCCATACTTTATGTGCCCCCACATCTGAAATCACGATATCATCTTCTTTTAAAACAGCTCTTAAATCGGAAATAATTTTCTGAGGTTTGAGGGGGAAGCTCGTATCGACACTAAATTGCTGCAGCTCAGCCAGTGCCTTATTCCGAACGTTCAATACCCATGAATTATTCCTTTCTCTAGGGGAAAGAACTTGATGCAACTTTTCTAAATTCCGTTTGATATCTCCTAGTACGTTTAGTTTGACAGGATAATATTGATCGGTCTCTGCTTCTTCAGTATCAATGTGTAAAATGGAGGTAGCACCATTAGGATTCCATTTAGATGGAGCATATTCTGCAATATCAAAACCAATCGCGATAATTAAATCGGAATGATTAAACCCACAAGTAATGTAATCATTCCCGCCTATGCCTGCTGTAAGTAAACTTAAGTCATGGGTCCATGGAAGAGCTCCTTTTCCCATGAAAGTATGGACAACAGGGATATTGACCTTTTCCACTAGAGCCCTTAATTGATCAGCAGCATGTCCCCTAGTTATCCCGTTACCAGCTAAAATAAGTGGGTGCTCAGCCTGCTCAATAAGTTGGACTGCTTGTTTAATGACCTGATCCCCTGCTTCTGTTAAAGTATGGACAGTTCCCTTTAAGGGAGTTCCCTGAACCTCCATTCCAGCAACATCATTTGGGAGATCGATGTGGACAGCACCAGGTTTATCTTGAGTAGATACCTGAAATGCTTTACGAACTGCTTCAGGGATGATTTCTCCCTTTTTAATTTGTGCATTCCATTTTGTTACAGGTTCATAGATATGGATCAAATCATAATACTGATGACTAATTTTATGCTGCCTGTCTAAACTAGCTTGGCCAGTAATCGCAACAATTGGATTCAAATCCATGTTGGCATTTGCCACACCTGTTAAAAGATTTGTTGCTCCTGGACCTAATGTGGCTAAGCACACACCCGGGTTTTCCGTTAACCTTCCGTAGGTCCCTGCCATAAAAGCTGCACTCGTTTCATGTCTGGTTACGATAAAATTAATCGTTGAATCCAGTAGAGCATCCATAAGATCGATATTTTCCTCGCCTGGTATCCCAAAGATATATTTTACGCCTTCTTCTTCTAAACACTTTACTAGTAATTCAGCCGCCTTCACTATTAAACACCCTTTACAATGGATTACGAAGAATTGGATGCTGCTTCTCCGTTCGTACGAATCATAACGTCGGCAATATTCATGATCATTTCCTTCATAAATAAACACTTAATATCCAAACATAAAAACGGAATATATATAGTTAAGATTCTCTTTATGGAGAAACTTATCCTTAATGATTTTTGTATCCTTTCCTTTTGCTTTGTTCTGCCATAAAAAGGCCTCCTTTATAAACTACATTCCGCCTTGCTGATACGTTTTTTTAAAAGGTGTTATGCAATTATCTGGCCGTTAACATGAAAAAAGCACAATTCTTTCTGCAGAATTGCGCCTGATCGAGAAATAGCCACTTATCCTAGTTTGTTAGCGACCTTCCAATGTTGTATTGAGCTTCGTTCCCGTGTAGTGCTAGCACCTAACATATTTACGTTTAAACCCAAGCTTCCCTCTATCAATCTCCTTTTGAATATTTTCGGAAGCATTCAGGATACTGCTCTTTTTCTTATCCCGCTTGATTTCGACCGGGCCAACAGCCTTTGCGGTTTCAACCGCCTTTTCATGAAGCGGCACATAGGAAATTGCGACGGTGTAGATAAAATTATTCATCGCCGATTTTGCTCGATCCGGAGCATCGTGAATCGTCTTTTCCACCTGGTCAAGCATACCGGCAAGCTTGCTTGCGCTAAACTCGGTGTCCTTACGATTACCCAATAGCCAGCAGTAACAGCTCCAGCCTGCCGACATTCTCAGTTCTTCCCCGCTGGCAATCCATTTATCAGCAACAGCCTGCGCAATATCGGCTTCTGCCAATGTGACCGCCACCACATAATCGGACAGCATATAAAAATACGCCCCATCCATCCAGCGCTCAAAATCCGCCTCCGTCATGGCCATTGGGTCCGCAATGATCCCCGCAAAATACATGGCATCGTAGTTCCCAGTGGCATAAAGCTGCTCGGCCAAAGGCTGATTCTTCTTGATTTTCTTTGCAATCGGCTTCATCGCACCTGTTGCCACGCCAAAAACTGGCTCGTGTGCACCATTGCCTATGTACATCTTTTTCAATCGCTCCTTGCCGAGCGCCTCAAGCTCCTGCATAACCGTTTCAAAATCCATTGTTTTTGCACTTCCTCCCTTTAAAAGCATACCTTCTTCATTGTAACCAAATAGTTTCTATTCTTAATAATCATATTACCTAAAAACAATCCACGAATCTTGAAAAAGGGGGTAAGTTCAGATAAAAAGCCAATTATAGGGCACTTCTAGAGGGCGGTAAAAAGAGAATGGAAAGTATATTGGATGTTTAAGAAAATAAAAGTGGATATTCGGAAAGTATCTAGCCAAAAAGTGAAAGTAAAACCATCAAAATGAAAGTAACCAGACCAATCCGGAAAGTATATCCAAATAAATGGAAACCACCTCAAAAACCTAGGATAGGCACTCCGCCCGGGGTTTTTGGCTATAGATTCCACATAGACGGTTCTCATGTCCCCAAAATGAGGCAAAAGAACCGTCCCTCTGCCTCATTTCTCAACAGTCTTCGCAATCACAGCCCCAACTATGAGCGCCCAAACAGGTGCGCTGATGTGGAGAAAGGAGACTTGCGACAGAGCGATGAGAAATGCAGCTAATGCACTTAAGCGGTAGCGGTTGTCGGAAAATCCCTGCTGCAGACTGGAATGCAGCACCCCGATTAAGGCAAAGCCTGCTAGCAGCGAGACGAATGCCTGTGGCAGTGATTGGATGAAGGGCACGATTTTCCATGCAAAAATACCAAATAACATCACGAAAATCCCACACAACACAGATCCTGCGTATCGTTTTGATTTTTCGCCAGAATCAGGCCCTGCGCATATCGCTGTCATCATGCCGGCGATGTTCGCGCAATGGCCGCCGAAAAACCCCGTGATGCTTGAAAACACACCGCTAATGGTGACAATTTTACGGATAGGCGGGTCATAGTCCTCGCTTTCCAGGGCGCCTATTCCTGGTGCCGCATCATTGCTAAGGACTAACATCGCAAGCGGAAGCGCCAAGGTCAACACTCCCATCCACGAGAATTCCGGAGCATGCAGTGACGGCAAAGAAAAAGGAATTCCCTGTGAACTCAAGTCGAGATCCTGTGTGAAAAAAAGGGCAACAAACGCCACGGCGACCGCTGCCATGACGGCAGGAATCCGCTTGCTGTATTTGGTGCATACAAAAAAGCTGACCAAGGCCGCCAACCCGACCACCGGCATTTCTTGAATGGCTGGAATCAGCTTTACAACATATCCAGTGACCAATCCTGCCAGCATCGCCGATATCACTTCCTTCGGCACCCATTTGATGATTTTTGTAAAAAGTCCGGAAACACCTACGATTAGGATCGTAAGCCCCGACAACACATAGCCGCCGATGAGTTCCGGAAATGTAAAATGGGCCGTAACCGTTGCGAGGAAAGCTGCTCCCGTGATGGAATGGCCGCCAGTGATCGGCTTTCTAAAAAGAAGTGCCATCAAAATGCCAACTACACCGGGAAAAAAATTGGCGGCAAACATCCAGGTAATCGTTTGCTCATTGGTAAAGTGGCCTGCGGCTGCAGCCTGCAAAATAATTAACGCCGGCCCCGTCATAAGTAATGTGCTAGAAATCAGACCTGACGATAGATTTTGACTATTAATATCGTGAAAAAAAGATTTCCTTTTTCTATTGGACTGTAAACGAACACTTTCATCTAATTTTCCTGGTAATCCCATCTGCCTTCCACATGTCCTCTCTTTTTATCCTATTATTAAAAAGGTAGGCTAATATATTTCGATTGTCAAACTTTTTGGAATAGTTTATCAGTTTTTGAGGCACAGGGACGGTTCTCATGCATCATCGCGGAGTGAGTGAGGCACAAGTACCGTCCCCATGCATCACCCACTCAAATAAAGGCGAACAGTGTGTTAACTGTCCGCCTAGATTTATCATTATTTATTCCATTGAATAGACAAGATTTACTGTATTCTTTCCAGACGATTTTGATTTATACATTGCTAAATCCGCGAGTTTAAGTATTGAAGCGGGAGTGTCTTCTGGTTGGCACATAGCAATGCCGATGCTCGCGGAGATTTTACAATCGTGGACGCTTATCTGCAGGAGGTTTAAGATCCGATTTGCTTCAGCTTCTGCTTGATGTATGCTAACACCTCTAAGCAATACTGTGAACTCATCACCTCCAAGACGGCCCACAAAAGTACCCTCATTTTCTATTTCTAGCAGTTTTCGGGAAACCTCTATTAAAAGTTGATCCCCAACCTCGTGGCCATACCGGTCGTTCACCCTTTTAAAGCCATCCAAATCAATAAACATTAAATAGGATTGGCCCTTTTTCTTTAAGGCATTCTCTAACTCTCTTATAAAGTAATGTCTATTGGGAAGTCCTGTTAAAGAATCATATAAAGCCATTTTGGTTAGTTTTGCATTTAACTCCTGTATTTTTAGCTGCCTATTTATGAGTTTCTCCGCTAATGCCCCAACCCCAATCGAGCAAGAAAGGGTGATCAACGAAATCCCAATATGCAAGGCGGAGTTCTCATCGATCACATTTACACTGTGGAATTTTTTCTCATAAAAGAACCAGCTTAGATGATAGGCATTGACGATGATTCCAGCAAAAACACCGCCATACAACCCTAAATAATAGGAAAAGATGAAGCACGGGATAAGCAATGCAAACCAAGACAGATCATCAATATAAAACCTTTCATAATCATCTAAAAAATCGGGTATGAGTATAATAAACACACATAACGAAAGAAGGGGTAATGGAATTTTCCGAGTATTTATCGACAAACTTTTCAAGTGTTAATCCTCCGCCAATCATTGCTCTTAGATAGGAGTTGGGAAAACGCAGCTACATCCACAGGCCTACTAAACAGATATCCTTGAATCAGACTGCATTTGTGCTTTAACAAAAAATCAAGTTGCTCTTCTGTTTCAACCCCTTCAGCTACCACCTTTATTTTTAGTTCTTGTGCCAAATAAAGGATTGATTTGATGATCGCCTCATCATCAAAACTAGAATGAATAGCATTAATAAAAGAACGATCAATTTTTAAAAAATCCACTTTAAATTTTTTCAAATAATTAATCGAGGAGTATCCTGTCCCGAAGTCATCTAAGGAGATCGCAATACCACTCTCTTTTAAAGCATTGATGGTCGCTAAAACTTTTATTTCATTTTGAATAAGGGATGTCTCGGTAATTTCAAACTCCAACCATTTCGGATCGATGTTGGTTTCAGCTAGAATCATTTGCAATTTGCTAACAAGATCATCCTTTAAAAAACGTTTCGCACTAATATTGATCGATATGGGAACGATTGTATTTCCATCTTCCAACCATTGTTTAATTTGCTTACAAACCTCCCCAATAACCCAATCCCCTAAATCAATAATTAAATTCGTTTCTTCTGCTAATGGAATAAAATGATCAGGAGGAAGAATTCCCCTTTCAGGATGGTTCCAACGAATTAAAGCCTCGGCTCCCTTAATTTCCCTGGTCTTTGGGTCCACTTTTGGCTGATAATGGAGGATGAATTGTTCCTCTTGAATGGCTTTCATCAAATCGTTGACCATCAGAAATTGTTCATGAAATTCAGTTGTCATCGAAGGAGTGTAAAACTGAATATTGTTTTTCCCCAGTCCTTTTGCGCGATATAAAGCAATATCCGTATTGGCGCATAGCTCATTCATGGTCCTGCCGTCACGTGGAAAAATGCCGATTCCAATACTGGTCGTAATGTGTAAGTGATAATCTTGAATGATAAATGGGGATTCAAATTCCCTTTGTATTTTTAATGCCACTTCATTTGCGGCTTTCGGATGACAATTCGTTAGAATAATGGCAAATTCATCGCCGCCGAGTCTTACTAACAGATCATTTTCAGTAAGATGGCTGCCCAATCTTTTTGCTGCTTCTTTTAGAAGTTGATCTCCTCCAGAATGTCCTAATGTATCATTCACAAACTTAAAGCGGTCCAAATCCAAATAAAACAATACAAACTCTTCCTTATGTTTTCTTACCAAATGCTCTAATTTCTCCTCAAATAGCCTTCTATTCGGCAAATCGGTTAAATAATCGTGATAGGCATAATAATTAATCTGATCATATTCTAATTTCTTGTTATGAATATCAGTAACTAGACCATCTAGACGTACTAAGGCTCCATCGGAGTCTAAAATGGGAAATGTCCGCGCCTCGACCCATTTTATTTCTCCTGAAGAATCCACAATCCGATACTGATATATACAGGTTTCCCCATTTCTAAGCTCCATCTGGCTTTGTTCAAAGCACTGTAAATCTTCAGGATGAATTAGTTCTATCCAATCACGGGAACCATTCATAAAATCTTCTTTTTTGATTCCTGATAAGGCTTCAATGCCTGAAGATACATAAACAACTTTACGAGCGCGGATATCCCAAGACCAAACACCTAAATTTAGACTTTCATAAATTTGCTGGAATTGTGTTTCACTTTCCTTTAACCGTGTCTCAGTCTGAATAAGTTTTGAAATGTCTTTCGCAATTCCGTAAATGCCTACTACCTCACCATTGGAAAACATAGGAATATTGGTAACGGTAACTTCGACATAATGTCCGGCTTTATGAATGCAGCTGCAATTATATTGTTGCACCTGCCCGCCTACAGCAAGTTGAACATGATCTGAAACCCGGTCCAGATCTTCTTTTTTAACTAAGGCATGGTACAATCCATGAATCTCATTTGAGGAGTACCCAAGAAAGCCTTCTATACTTTTATTGCAGCTTAAAATATTGCCCACTAAGTCCATTGTGAAAATGGTATCAGGATGATGATGAAATATTGATTGATGGATATTTTGTTTATGAAAATCATCAGAGGATATCGTGTTTGTAGTCTTTGCAATTTGAAGTATGCTCACTAATAATTCCCCTCAATTTCACGAGTTTTGTGGTCATTTCTATTTAGAGGTACATGATTTAATAATTGAATTTGATAAATTAATTCATCTAGTTCTCTACTGCATGTCAACACTGTCGGACTGGAAAAGCCATATAAATAAACAAGACTTTCTAACTTGTTTTTCAGTTCTGAAATCTGTTCTAAGATCAATGAGGCATTATCCATTTTTTCCTCCACTTTTACTATAACTGCTTTATTTTTATAGTTTCATTATGAAATAACAGGAAAAAATAAAATATCACCAAACCTTCCCAATATGAACAATCATGAAAATAAGGAAGGTCTTCCTATATACAAACAGTCCAAACTCCCCGTATTTTTTTACATAAAAAAAGGCCAATTCTGGCCCTTATTTCAGTTTATCTTTTTATATAATTTCTGACTGTTGCTAATGGTTTCATAGCAGTCGGCTTTCATTGTGTGGTTAATCGTCTCTTTATCACCGAGGCCAAGAATCCCCAACTTTCCCAAACTTTCATAAAAGAGGGAATGGACTTTATCTTGCAGGTTTTTATTAAAATAAATTAACACATTTCTGCAAAGAATGACATGAAATTCATTAAATGAATGATCTGTCACTAAATTATGCTGGGCAAAGACGATATTCTTGGAAAGGAACGGATGGAATTTCACACCGTTATTGGTGACCTGATAATAGTCAGAAAAGGCCTTTTTTCCTCCCGCCAAAATATAATTATTCGTATATTTCCTCATCTGTTCTAACGGAAATACCCCTAATTTAGCAATTTTTAATACTTCCGCATTGATGTCGGTGGCGTAAATCTTGGTCTTTTCATAGATGCCCTCTTCATGGAGCAGCATTGCCATGGAATACACTTCTTCACCAGTCGAGCAACCTGCATGCCAGATCCGAATTGAAGGGTAAGTCCGCAATTGGGGAACGACCTTTTCCCTGAAGTCTAGAAAAAATAAGGGATCGCGAAACATTTCTGTTACGTGAATCGAGAAGTCAGAAATGAGCCTTTTTAAACAAGCTGGGTCATGTAAGATCTTTTCTAACAACCCCGTAATACTTGAAAGTTTTTCGGCATGGATCCTATGCCAGATTCTCCTTCGGATCGATTTATAAGCATAGTTTCGGAAGTCATAGCCGCACCATGTGTATAAACCTTGTAATAACAAGTCGATTTCAAGTTTTTCTAAATCCTGTTGGGATTCTGTCGAATGATTACTCATAAGCCCTCTCAATCATTTATTCTGGATTCTCCAAGATTATTATTTTTTATTGTATAGCCACACTCTTATCAGAGAGATTAGTTGATCCGGGTCAAAAGGCTTCACAATATAGTCAGACGCTCCTGCCTTTATACACTTTTCCCGATCTTCCTTCATCGCCTTTGCCGTTAGGGCAATGATAGGTAAAGAAGAGTATTGCGGTTTTTCTCTTATTCTTTGAATGGCTTCATATCCATCCATTTCAGGCATCATGATATCCATCAATACCAAATCAAAACCAGGACCTTTTTCTAAAAGTTCAATACCTTCCTTGCCATTCTCGGCAAATGTAATATCCATATGATAAGTTTCGAGTAAACTCATTAATGCGTAGACGTTTCGGACGTCATCATCCACGAGAAGAATCCTCTTTCCCTCAAGCTCCTCCTGAACCGTAACTTGATCGGCAGTGTCCACGTTCCCACTTTCTTCCTCTTTTTCACTTTCGGAATGCAAATATAATTCTAATTCATCCATTAACCTTTGCGGTGAATGTTGATCTTTGATAATGATGGTATTCGTGTATTTTAATAAATGGATCTCTTCTTTCGCACTTAAGTCACGGCCCGTGTAAATAAATACGTGTAACTGTTCGTTGTCAGGGCTAGTCTTAATTTTTGCTAATAAGTCCATTCCATTTGTATCTGTTAATCCTAAATCAAGGATCATAAAATCAAACTTGTTTACCTTTAACTCTTCCATTGCCTCCAAACCCGTTGAGACAGCTTTGATGATGACATTTTTTGCGCCTACCAATTCCATTAAACTATTGCGTTGTCTCACATCATCATCGACTATCAAAAGCCTTTTTATCGGTTGATTGACATCTAACGTAAGGTCTTTTTCAGGTACACTGGCGGGTTCACTTATTTCCTCTCGCTTTACATTTGTGGATTCAATCGTTACGGCCACCTCTTTCAAGGGCTTAAACTGTTCTTGTTCCTGGGCCTCCTCTTGAAAATCCGCTACATAAAAAGAAAATCTGCTTCCCTTCCCCTGTTCACTTTCAACCACAATTTCACCGTTTAAAAGATTGGCTATTTCTCGACAAATGGACAAACCTAATCCGGTTCCGCCAAACCTCCGACTCGTCGTACCGTCAGCTTGCTGGAAGGCTTCAAAAATAAGCTCCTGTTTATCATCTGGAATCCCAATCCCGGTATCAACGACAGAAAAAACATACGTCGGCTGCTCGACGATGTTAGAAGACAATCCAATCTCAAGCCTTACCTCGCCTTGATTCGTGAACTTAAAGGCATTGGACAAGAGATTTTTTAGAACCTGCTGTAACCTTTGTTCGTCACTAATAAGGGATAGCGGCAGACCATCCTGTAAAGAAATGTGGAAGTTTACGTTCTTTTCGTCTGCGATGGGCCTAAAACTATTTTCCACAAACTCTACTAGATCACTAATCAGTACTTTACCTGGATTCACCCTCATTTTTCCTGATTCAATTTTTGCCAAATCTAAAATATCATTAATGAGTACCAATAAATCACGGCCAGAAGAATGAATCGTCTTTGAAAACCTTACCTGTTTTTCGGTAAGGTTCCCCCCCGAATTTTCCGCAAGCAATTTAGAAAGAATCAACAAACTATTTAATGGCGTTCGAAGCTCGTGGGACATATTGGCCAGAAATTCGGATTTATATTTAGAGCTTAACGCAATCTGCCTTGCCTGTTCTTCAAGTTCGGCATGGGCACTTTCCACTTCCCTGTTCGTTAATTCGAACATTTTATTTTTCTCTTCTAAAATGGCCGCCTTTTCCAGCAATTCCTTATTGGTTTGTTCCAATTCTTCCTGCTGATACTGCAGTGTTAGCTCTGATTGTCTTAGTGCTTGTGTTTGTTCCTCTAACTCTTCATTTGTAGCTCTGAGTTCCTCCTGCTGTGCCTGTAACTCCTCAGATTGTGCCTGGACCTCTTCCGTTAACATCTGGGATTCTTGCAGTAATTGAGCAAGTCGAATTCTTCCATACACACTCTCAAGAATAATCCCTAAACTCTTCGCGATTTCGTCCAATAAGCCATTCTGTTCCTCCGTTAAAGCTTTAAAGGATGCCAGTTCTAATACCGCTTTTACTTCGCCTTCAAACAGAATCGGGAAAATAGAAAGATATAAAGGTGTTCTTTCCCCCACACCAGTTTTTATTTGTATATAGTCTGATGGGACATCTGTAAGAATAATGGGGGCTTTCTCAATGGCAGCCTGTCCGATGAGGCCCTCCCCAAGTTTAAATGTAATGGGATGCTGTTTATCGTTCATTTTTCCATAGGATGCAAGCAAGGTAAGGGACGAATCTTCCTTGCCGTACAGGACCGCATGACAGGAGTCAAGTAAAGGTACAGCCTTTGAAAGAAACGTTTGAGACAGTGTTTCTAGATTTTGTATACCACTTAAACTAGTGGTAATGTCCGCAATATTGGACTTTACCCAGAGCAAACTTTGTTCCCGCATTCTTTGTTCCGCCAACGACTGCACCATTGTATTAAAAGAACGAGCAACCTCACCAACCTCATCATTGGATGTTACTTCAACCTTTGTGCGAAGGTCGGCCTTTCCATTTGCGACATTTTCCATGACATTCGAAACTTTACTTAACCGATTCGCAAATTCCCACACGATTCGGACGATATAACTGGATGAAAGAACAATGGCGATTAGGCTAATAAGACTGGTGATCGCTATTTGCCACTTGAAGCTTTTGGTTGAATCATCAAAAGATGAACTCATGTTGGTCTCAAAATGGTTGGTAAAGACTGTAATTTCTTGTAAAAGCTTGTCATGAAGTGAATGCCCGTTGTTATCGATCAATTGAATCGCTGCAGCCTTTTCACCTTTAGCATTAAGTTCGATTACTTTATCTTTATAAACATTAAATTCAATAATAATTTCCTTTAATTTATGGACCATATCTTTTTGCTCGCTGGTATTGACTTTAGATTCCAACAAGGTAAGATCCTGACTCACTCTTTCACTTAACATTTCAACATGATCCAATTCCTTTTGAATCGAAGCTTTGTTAGTGAAAAGGACCACATTTCTTAAACTAATGGCTTCATCTTTTATTTCCTTTTGGATTTGTTCAGCTAACAATGCCTTCTCATAATTATGTTGAGTAAGCTCTGTCAATTTCGTCAGATTTTGAATCTGTAATAACCCAAAAACAATGATGAGAAGAACAATGATTGGTTTACTGCTAATTCCCAGAATTAGCTTCGTTTTGAATTTCATAAAGAGCTCCTCGCACTAAATTTTACATGCTGAATGTCCCTATCTTATGCTTTAAGATTCTCACCCTCTTCAATACATGTTTGGTATACCTTTGCCATAGCCTGCAGGCGGTCATTGACGGCTAGTTTTTGAAAAATCCGTGTAATATGATTTTTTACTGTATGTTCACTAATAAATAACACATCTGAAATTTCTTTATTGCTTAACCCATTTACTAAAAGCTTAAATACATCCATTTCTCTTGATGAAATAGCGTATAATTGTTCAGTACGAAGGAGTGCTGCATCGAGAAGCGATGCACTTGAAAACGCACGGGAAGCTTCCACATGTCCACTCGTTAATTCCCCTTTATTACTCTTTTCCTTCTTTTCAAAACGGATAATTCCCTTGCGGTTCGTTGTTTTAGAGAGAGCCGGAACAAGAAACGCTTCGAATTCGGCAGCAGGTACAGGAGGAGAATAAAGGTAACCCTGGGCCTCGTCACATTGGTATTTTTTCAAAAAATCTAACTGTTCCTCTGTTTCAACACCCTCAGCAACCACAGACATATGCAGTCCGTGAGCTAACGAAATAATCGAGGAAATGAGCGTTTGGCTATGAGAGGCATCTTTGGAAATATCGCTTATAAAGGATCGATCAATTTTTATGGTATGGACTGGAAAACGCATGAGATAGCTTAATGAGGAATAACCTGTTCCAAAGTCATCGATACTGATCCGAATCCCCCATTTTCTAAGTTGGTTTAATGTTCTTGTGATGATCTCCTCGTTTCCCAATATGGTTGATTCGGTAATTTCAATTTCTAACCATTCTGGGCCTAGTTCCGTTTCCTTTAAAATTTGCTGAATGCTGCTAACCAAGGCTTTTTGTAAAAATTGTTGGGCTGAGAAATTCACTGATATTTGAATGGGGGCATATCCAGCTTGCTGCCAAGCTTTATTTTGCAGACAAACAGACTTAAGCACCCAGTCGCCAAATGCCATTATGTCCCCCGACTCTTCTGCCAGCGGGATAAATTCCGCAGGAGAGACAGGGCCCCAATTCGGATGATTCCATCTTAATAAGGCTTCGGCATGTCTAACTTTACCCGTTTCAATATCTACTCGAGGTTGATAAACAATGGATAACTCCTCACGTTCGATCGCTTTTCGCAAGTCGTTCCTTAAAATAAAGTTCTTATAGGATTGGATATTCATCCCGGAATGGAATACCTTATATCTATTTTTCCCTTGTTCTTTTGCACGATAAAGGGCTGCATCTGCGTTCCTCATTAATACTTGGGCATCCTCTCCGTCGTAGGGAAAGACACTAATTCCTATAGAAGTGGTCATGTATAATTCATAGTTATCAATAAAGAATGGCTCTTTATAAACCTCTATAATAGTCTCTGCTAGTTCAAGTGCGCTTTCCCGGTCTGTATCCGGTAAGAGAATAGTGAATTCGTCTCCGCCTAACCTTGCCACTAAGTCCTGAGCTCTCGTAGTGGCCGAAAGTCTTTTGGCAATTTCCAGTAGCAATTTATCCCCTACAATATGCCCGAGTGAATCATTAATATATTTAAATCGGTCCATGTCCAAATACATCATCGCTAAAGGTTGATAAGACTGCCTGCCTTTATTTAGCATGAACGTTAATTTTTCATTAAATAATCTTCTATTCGGCAGCTCCGTCAAGCTATCGTAATAGGCCATATGGGTAATCTTTTCCTGATCATGCTTCTTCTTGGAAATATCACGGATCGTAACGGCAATAAGACACCGATCCTGTACATATCTTTTGCCAATTTGGATTTCGGCAGGAAAGGCTGTTCCATCTCTTCTAGTAGCCTTAATCTCTTCCAGATTGTCATTACCCGATAGATAACTTACATTCTTTATCGTATTTAATAGACTATTAATATAGTTAGTAGATTCTTCTCCTAAAAATAGCCCAAATACACTTTTTCCAATTAATTCATGCTCATGATATTGAAACATTCCCTTAATGGCTGGGTTGACTTTTAAGATCCTCCCACTTTCATCAATGACAAGCATGGTATCAATGGAGGTTTCACTGATCACATTTGCTAATGCTTCGGAAATGCGCAATTGAGAAGTCAAATTCGACAGCTCCTCATTAGCCTTTTCTAATTCCTTTGTTTTCTCCGTAAGAATAGCGGCTTGCTGTCTTAGCTGCTGATTTAATTTATAAATCTCAATGAAACGTTCGACTTTTGCTTTTAAAATAGTAGGCTCGAGAGGTTTCAGAATATAATCAATAGCACCGAGGGAATATCCGGCGAAAATATGCTCAGAATCCATATTGTTGGCGGTAATAAAAAGAATCGGAATGTTTTTCGTCTTTTCGCGTGCTTTAATGATCTTGGCTGTCCCGAAGCCGTCTATACCGGGCATTTGTACATCTAGCAAGATTGCCGCAAAATCATGCCTTAGCAGGCATTTTAGTGCCTCTTCACCCGAAGAAGCTTTTACTAGATTGTAATCTTCATGCTCAATAATCGCTTCCAAAGCTAATAAATTCTCGGGTCTATCATCGACTAATAGGATATTTATTTTACTATCAATGCTCATCATAATCCTCCCCTCTTGTATACAGGACCAAAAGGTATTCTTTATAAGTAATAAATTAGTATTATTCCAGTTAACTATGTAGGTAGTGTTAACTATCATTTTACTTATTATTACAAAATTCGGATCATATTAACATAGTTTCGACAAAGTTAGACATTGATGATATAGCCGATTTTTTTAAGAGACTAAGAGCCTGGTTATATTATGAAAAATAGAACAAAAAATAAATATCACCAGTTATTCCTATCTTTTTCATTCCCGAAAAAAAGGAATATACTCCTAGTAGTGATGCATGGGGACGGTTCTCTTGCCTCACTTTGTGAGGCAGAAGAACCGTCCCCCGCTCCACAAATCTAGTAAAATAAAAAAAGAGGTTGAAACCAAA
>NZ_JBLVQN010000052.1:0-44878 GCF_058323225.1 Neobacillus sp. PVCKKU3 | reverse complement strand
CTATAGTCCAACGCGATAATTTACACATTCATTTTTATCGCATTAACCTGTTCATCTGCATGATAAGAAGAGCGAACGAGTGGGCCTGCTTCACAATGACTGAACCCTTTTTGCATGGCGATTTCCTTTAATTCGTTGAACTCTTGCGGACTCCAATACTTTTGGACTTTTAAATGTTGTTTTGTCGGCTGCAAATATTGGCCAATTGTAACGATGTCCACATTGTTAGCACGAAGATCGTCCATCGCTTCCATAATTTCTTCTTTTGTTTCGCCAAGACCAATCATAATGCTGGATTTGGTCGGAATGTTTGGGTTTATTTCTTTTGACCTTCTTAAAAACTCGAGCGACCGTTCATATGTAGCGCGGGCACGCACTTTTGGGGTCAAGCGCTTTACCGTTTCAATGTTATGGTTTAATATATCGGGCCTTGCATCCATTAATATTTTTAAATTTTCATATTCTCCATTCATATCGGATGGAAGAACTTCTACACTGCAAAATGGGTTCCGGCGCCGAACTGCACGAACGGTCTCGGCGAAAACGCTCGCGCCTCCATCTTTTAAATCATCTCGGGCAACAGCGGTGATGACAACATGCTTTAAACCCATTTGCTCGACCGATTCAGCTACACGTTCCGGCTCCACCAAATCCAGCTCTGTCGGAAGCCCGGTTTGTACAGCACAGAAACGGCAAGCCCTAGTGCAGACACTTCCTAATATCATAAATGTTGCGGTTCTTCTTACAGCCCAACATTCATGAATGTTAGGGCATTTCGCCTCTTCACAGACTGTATGAAGCTTTTTTTCACGCATCATTTTCTTTAAACCGGTATATTGTTCATTCGTATTTAATTTAATTTTAAGCCAATCAGGTTTGCGAACGTGTTCCACAGTCATTTCATCTACTCCCATGAACGAATCGAGTCAAAAATTGATTCAGTTTGTTTAAAACCACCACGAATGAAAGTAATGACAATCCGCCTCTTTTCATACGTGGTGGCCTATTTTTTTAACTATGAACGGTTAAGATTTTACAGTTTCTTTGCTTGCTTCCTTTTTATAGCGCAAGATTGGCTGCCTTGCCGCCTGTACCTCATCCAATCGTCCAATCACGGTTGTATGCGGGGCCTCCAGCACCACGCCAGGATTTTCTTCTACTTCTTTAGCAATTTGAATCATCACATCAGCAAAAGCATCCAATGTTTCTTTTGACTCTGTTTCTGTCGGTTCAATCATCAGGCATTCTTCTACATTCAACGGGAAGTAGATGGTAGGCGGATGATAGCCGAAATCAAGCAGGCGTTTAGCCATATCAAGAGTCCTGACACCAAGCTTTTTCTGTTTGGATCCCGATAAAACAAATTCGTGCTTACAAACTTGTGAATATGGAGCCTCAAAATACGGTTCAAGTTTCTTGCGAAGATAATTCGCATGAAGCACAGCGCTTTCCGATACTTGACGCAATCCTTCTGGCCCCATTGTCCGAATATAGGTATACGCGCGGACAAGAATGCCAAAATTCCCATAATAGCCTTTTACCCTGCCGATTGACAAGGGCTGATTCGTATCCAGCACATAGCGGTCACCGTCTTTGTCAACACGCGGTACAGGCAGGAACGGAATCAATTTCTTCTTAACACCGACCGGACCCGCGCCAGGACCTCCGCCTCCATGAGGGGTTGTAAAAGTTTTATGAAGATTTAAATGGACAATGTCAAAGCCCATTTTGCCTGGAGTCGTTTTCCCTAAAATCGCATTCGCATTGGCTCCATCGTAATACAATAACCCACCTGCTTCATGGACAATCTTGGCAATATCCAGGATTTCTTTTTCAAATAATCCAAGTGTATTCGGGTTTGTCAGCATTAATGCAGCTGTGTCACCATTGACATGTTTCTTTAATTCTTCGAGGTCAACCAACCCATCTTTATTTGATGGAATGGTTACCGTTTTAAAACCAGCAACGGTTGCACTGGCAGGGTTGGTTCCATGGGCAGAGTCAGGAACAAGTACCTTTGTTCTCTTTTCACCCTTTTGCTCATGATAAGCTTTTACCATCATCAACCCGGTCCATTCGCCTTGAGCACCGGCAGAAGGCTGCAGTGTAACGGCATCCATTCCGGTAATGACAGCTAATTCTTCCTGCAATTCATATAGAAGCCTAAGGGCGCCTTGTACGGTTTCAACCGGCTGATAAGGATGAATGCGGCTAAAGCCGTCAAACCGTGCCACATCTTCGTTAATTTTTGGATTGTATTTCATTGTACAAGAACCAAGCGGATAGAAACCATTATCAACCCCGTGATTTTTATTCGAAAGTGCTGTATAATGGCGTACCAGCTGAAGCTCAGATACTTCCGGCAGCTCCGCTGCATCTTGACGGATCAAATGCGCAGGAAGCAGTTCTTGCAAATCAACTTTTTCAACATCGCTTGCCGGAAGGCTGGCACCAACACGGCCAGAGCGACTGATTTCAAAGATTAACTCACTATACTCAACCATTTACAACTGCCTCCAATACATTGATAAATTGGTCAATCTCCTCTTTTGTCCGCTGCTCAGTTACAGCAATCAGCATTTGATTTTCGAACCCGTACTCACTTCCCAAATCAAACCCGCCAATGATGCCCGCTTCAAGAAGCTTCGCATTTACTTGCTTGACCGGAAGCGGCAGCTCAACGATAAATTCATTAAAGAATGGTGCCTGATTTTCAATAATAAATCCTTTTTCTTTTAACCGTTTGGCCATATAAGCAGCTTTCTCAATGTTCAGCTGGGCCATGTCACGAATCCCTTGTTTTCCAAGTGCCGACATACAAATGGCAGAAGCAAGGGCATTCAATGCCTGATTGGAACAGATATTGGAGGATGCTTTGTCACGGCGAATATGCTGCTCCCGTGCTTGCAGGGTCAACACAAAGCCGCGTTTCCCTTGATCATCTGACGTTTGCCCGACAATCCGGCCCGGGACTTTACGCATCAACTTTTTATCAACGGCAAAGTAACCACAATGCGGACCGCCAAAGGACATTGGGATTCCTAATGGCTGCATATCACCGATCACAATATCCGCCCCGAGATTTCCCGGTGCCTCCAAGAGTGCCAGCGCAAGCGGGTTAGCACTGACAATAAACAGAGCCCCTTTTGCCGCTGCAATTTTCTTCAATTCCGCTAAATCTTCAATCGAACCAAAGAAATTTGGGTATTGGACAATCACAGCCGCAGTGGTTTGGTCTACTTGTTCCTCAAGCTGCTTTAAGTCTGTTACATCACCATCAAGACGAGTTTCTTCCATTATATATGTCTGTCCCACAGCTACCGTTTTCAGAACGGCGCGGGATTCAGGATGAACCGCCTGTGACACAATTACTTTAGTGCGCTTCGTATGAGCAACTGCAAGAGAGGCTGCTTCAGCCAATGAAGTAAAGCCATCGTACATCGAAGAATTGGCTACATCCATTCCTGTCAGTTCACATACCATTGTTTGAAATTCAAAGATCGCCTGCAGTTCACCCTGGCTGATTTCCGGCTGATAGGGTGTATAGGCTGTATAAAATTCAGAGCGGGATATCATGTGATTCACTACACTTGGGATGTAATGGTCATAGGTTCCTGCACCAAGAAACGTCGGGTATTGATTTGCATTTATATTTTGCCCAGCAAGCTGCTGCATTTTTTTCAACAGAAGCGGTTCAGGAACTGCTTCCGGTATATTTAGCTCACCATCGAGACGAATCTCCGCCGGTAAATCCTCGAATAACGCTTCCACAGACGAAACATTTAACAATTCAAGCATTTCCGCTTGATCTTCTTTTGTATCAGGAAGGTATCGATAAGTCGCTGTCATCCTATTCCTCTCCTTCATTAATAAATGCCTGGTACTCAGCCTCATTTAAAAGGGATTCTAATTCTTCTGGATTGGACAATTCTACCTCTACCAGCCAGCCGGCATCATATGGTTGTTCATTGATCGTCTCAGGAGCGCTTTCCAGTTCCTCATTGACACTTACAACTGTACCGGATACAGGTGAGTAAATATCAGAAACTGCTTTAACCGACTCAATTGTCCCGATTGTTTCGTTAGCCGTTAATTCATCGCCTTCTGCTGGATTCTCAACGAAAACGATATCCCCCAACTGGTGCTGTGCATAATCAGAGATTCCGATTCGCACACGATTTTCACCCAATAATAATACCCACTCATGCTCCTTGCTATATAAAAGGTTTGCTGTCGCGTTTGTCATATGAATCCTTCCTTCCACCCTAGTTTTCAAAATTTAGTCATTCCTGTAAAACCAATCAATCTCGGAAAAAATGAACCTAACTCTTTTTATAAAAAGGTGTTTTCACAACAACTGCCTCAATTTGCTTATTGCGAATTTCCACCTTAACCTGAGTTCCAACTGTTGCAAACTCTGCGCTTAAAAGGGCAAGGCCTAAACTTTTCTTCAATGTCGGGGAATGGGTTCCCGATGTAATGAAGCCGATTTCCTCTCCGCCTTCAGAAAATACTTTATAGCCATGCCGCGGGATTCCTCTCCCTGTCACTTCGATTCCGACTATTTTTCGTTTTAATCCTTCTTCTTTTTGCTTAGCAAGTACTTCCTTACCTATAAATGCTGATTCTTTGTTTGTTTTTACGGCAAATCCAATGCCTGATTCGAGCGGTCCGATGTCGCTGGAAAGCTCTTGACCATACAGTGCCAAGCGGGCTTCAAAGCGAAGTGTATCCCGGGCCCCAAGTCCGCAAGGCTTTAAGCCATCTTCTGTTCCTGCATCTAAGAGCCTCTCCCAAAGCGCTTCCACTTTGTCTGCCGCTAAATAAAGCTCAAATCCGTCCTCCCCCGTATAGCCGGTGCGCGAGACTAGTACACCAGAGATCCCGGAAACCGTGACATGATCAGCAAAATGGAAAAAGCCAATTTCCGCTAAATTTGTATCGGTTACTTTTTGTAAAATTTTTTCGGCTTTTGGACCTTGAATGGCAAGCTGGGCAGTGTCAGAAGAAATATTTGTTAAGGCTACATTCCCTTGTGCCTGCTGTTTCATCCACTCGTAATCTTTTTCAATATTTGCCGCATTAATCACAAGCAGATACTTTTCACTCGCTAACTTGTAAACTAGTAAATCATCGACTGTTCCGCCGTCCGGATAACACATTGCCGTATACTGTGCCTGGTTGATCTGAAGCTTGGCTACATCGTTTGTTACTAGGTAATTAATATAGCTCTCAGCATCTTTTCCTTCTACAAGAACCTCACCCATATGTGAAACATCGAACAGGCCTGCCTCGTTACGGACTGCCTCATGTTCTTCTAAAATTCCAGAAAATTGAACCGGAAGCTCCCAGCCTCCAAAATCAATGACCTTTGCGCCGTACTTTTTATAAGTTTCAAAAAGCGGTGTCCGCTTTAATACTGTATCTGTACTCATCTGAGCCCCTCCGTCTTATGTGTTTCTGCAAAGTAACCGATCCTTTAATTTTATTCCCGTGTCCGTCATCGCTAGGCCGCCGAGTGCCGTTTCCCTTAGTGTACGCGGCATTTCCTTGCCTATTTTGTACATTGCCTCAATGACTTCATCACATGGGATCCGGCTTTCAATTCCAGCAAGCGACAGGTCGGCTGCTGAAAAGGCAATCGAAGTGCCGATCACGTTTCGCTTAATGCAAGGAACTTCTACGAGACCGGCGACTGGGTCACATACTAACCCTAAAAGGGATTTCATCGCGATTGCGGTGGCGTTTACGACCTGCTCTGGTGTCCCGCCCTTTAATTCAACAATTGCCCCTGCCGCCATTGCGGTGGCCGAACCAACCTCCGCTTGGCATCCTCCTGCCGCTCCAGAGATAAAGGAGCGGTTGGCAATCACATATCCGAGTGCACTTGCGGTAAACAAACCCATGACTAAATCCCGATAGGAGGTGTCGTCATTCTTTCGCAGTGAAAATAAAACCCCCGGTAAAATACCGGCTGCCCCGGCCGTTGGCGTCGCCACAATCACGCCCATCCGTGCATTGCTTTCAGATGTTGCCATTGAGAACGTCATGGCATCGTTAATATATGGACCTGATAAGCCCTTCCCGTTATTTACATATTCGCTCATCTTGACGGCATCACCGCCGGAAATACCGCTTGGTGCCGGGGAAGCATCCACTACACCGGTCTCCACTGCTTGCTTCATTTTAATTAACCGCTTTGCCATCATATCGATGATCGTCTCTTTGTCACGGCCTGATTTTTCCATTTCCACCATCAGCATCATGTCGCCAACTGTTTTCCGTTCACGGTTACAAAGTTCAAGAAGCTCGTTCATTGACCGAAAATCCATCATACACCCTCCAAGATCGCTTCATGAAAAGGATTGGAACGAAATTTTGCTGCGATTTCTGAAAAATCATCACTTGTGCTTAATCGAATATCAACTATTTCATCATCAATCATAAAGATTTTTGATAAACCGCCGCCTAATGATACACCGCCTACTTTAACAAAATGGCCCGCACGTCTTGCCCTAATAACAGTTGTATTTGGATGATCGTAATAAGGACAGCGATCTTCAAATTTAAATTCATAGTGAAGCCCGTATCGTTTAGTTAATTCAACCGCATATCTAATTCTGGTATCATCTGTGTTCATCCCAAGCAGACCGCCAAGAAGCGCCTTATCCGTTCCGTGTCCCTGGTATGTTTCGGAGAACGAATCATAGAAAGTAATATCCGCCCTTTGCGGGGACCCTCCAAGCAACTCATAAACAAATTTCCCAATTGATACAACACCGGCGGTATGAGAACTTGATGGCCCAACCATAATTGGGCCGATGATGTCAAAACAGCTTTGATACTCCATTAAGCTACCCCTTTCTTACACAGTGATTGGCTGTTGAAATAATGGAAATCTCCCGCAAATTGCTTTTGTTGTCTTTCTCCCCTGTTCGATTACGGCTAAATCTCCTTTGCTCTTAAGAACGGCTGCGATCACTTTTGCGATTTGCACCATTTCCTCTTGTTTCATTCCACGTGTTGTTAACGCGGCTGTTCCCATGCGGATTCCGCTTGTCACAAACGGGCTTTGCGGGTCGTATGGAATGGTGTTTTTGTTAACTGTTATCCCGACTTCTTCAAGCAATTTCTCTGCTTCTTTTCCTGTTAAATCCCATGGACGCACATCCAGGAGCACAATATGGTTATCAGTCCCGCCGGATACAAGCGCTGCCCCTTCCTGCTTTAGCGCCTCTCCCAGTGCAGCTGAATTTTCTATAATTTGTTTGGCATATTCCTTAAAGCTTGGCTGCAATGCTTCATTGAAAGCAACTGCCTTAGCTGCAATAATATGCATAAGCGGCCCGCCCTGAATTCCCGGAAAAACAGCTTTATTAATTTTTTTTATGATTTCTTCATCGTTTGTTAAAATCACTCCGCCTCGTGGGCCGCGCAATGTTTTATGCGTAGTGCTGGTCACAACATCCGCATATGGAACCGGAGAAGGATGGAGACCTGCAGCAACAAGTCCGGCAATATGTGCCATATCAACCATCAGTTTTGCGCCAACCTGATCGGCGATTTCTCTAAATCTCGCAAAATCAATCACTCTCGGATAAGCGCTCGTACCGGCGATAATTAATTTTGGTTGTTCTCTTTTCGCAACTTCTTCCAGCTCATCGTAATCAATCAGGTGATTGTCTTCTCTTACCCCATAAGAAACGACATCGAACCATTTTCCTGACATTGCTACCGGACTGCCGTGAGTTAAATGGCCGCCATGCGATAAATTCATCCCCATAATCTTATCGCCTGGTTGAAGCAGGGCGAAAAACACAGCAGTATTGGCCTGGGCACCGGAGTGAGGCTGGACATTAGCAAATTTGGCGCCGAATAATTTAGTTAACCGTTCAATCGCTGCCTGTTCTGCGACATCCACAAATTCACAGCCGCCATAATAGCGCTTACCTGGATAACCCTCGGCATACTTGTTCGTCATCACGCTTCCCATTGCTTCCAAAACATCAGGGCTGACAAAGTTTTCTGATGCTATTAATTCCAAGGTATGAAGCTGGCGGTTTTTCTCACTTTCAATCGCCTCAAAAATTGTTAAATCGTTTTGTTGTAAACTCATTGATCATTCCTCCACTTCTCCATAATTGCTTTAAAAAAAACAAAAAAGGACAGAAAAGGGGTGTAGAATCATCCCTTCTCTGTCCTTTTACCTGAGAGTTAAACTCCAATATTTATGGAGCATTCTCCTTTGGTGGCATTTTCAAATACGCTCTCCAGAGGTGCGTCCTGTTATGGTTCTTTTACCTGAGAGATTGGTTCCAAGGGTTTTTTTGGAACTTGCTCCTTCGGTGGTAGATGTAGATAATACACTCTCCCACAACAATCATCCGCTCTATTCAATTTTATTATTTTCAGAATAATCATTCTGTTTGTAATTGTCAATGCTTTTTAAAATAAGTTTGTTTATTACAAATAAGTAGGATTTGCTTCTACATTTTTGAAGTAAACCACTTCGCCATCACTTTCACCATCGAAAATAACCGTTGTATTAGGCGAGAAGACTAATACGTCCCCTACTTCTGCCACATATTTATTTCCTTCTACATCGCGGACAACCATTTTACCTTTGGTCACAACTTTAATTTCGATAAACGTAAATTCTGCAGAATAATCAACCGAAGGCTGTAGTGCATAATAACCCATTGTTAATACTTGTTTTTTATCTGTAATCGGCACATCAAGGATTTGCCCCTTTAACTCAGGTGTTCCCCGCAATACGCTTAATTCATTTAATTTATAGGTTCCTGCTTTAATTAATTGAATGCCCGGTTTTGCATCTAAATACGTTAATTGGCTTTGTGTTAATGTTTTTTCGCTCATTTTTGCACCTCTAAATTTATTATTTTTTTTATTGTTCTAGGATAATGGCAATTTAATAATCTATTAGATCTTTGCTTTCTGTTTTAAAGCAGGGCGATTGATAGAGAAAAGAGAAATATCATGTTCAGTTTTGCCAGTTGTCACTAGTTGGCTTAACGTTTCACCAACAACACTTGAGAATTTAAATCCATGGCCGGAGAAGCCTGCTGCGATTGCCACATTGGAGTACTGCGGATGCAAATCAATCACAAAATGTTCATCAGGTGTTTTGGTGTACATGCAAACTGCCCCTCTTTTAAGAGTTCCAGTAGCACCCGGCATGTATTCTTCTAGGAATCTGCGAATATTTCCTTCATCCTCCGTATAGATCCCAAATTCACGATTAATTGTATCTGGGTCGATTTTTTGACCGAAAGTATGGTATCCTATTTTCAAACCGCAGCCGCTGAAGCTTGGGAACCCGTAATAGATGCCTGTCGGTACTTCAACCATGAAGGCCGGGAAACCATGGGTATTGCTATACTGTGATTCTTCGCATTCGAAGAACCCAACAACTTGGCGGTAAGGCTGTAACGGAATATCAATATTTAATTTTGATAGAAGTTTGCTGTTCCAAGCCCCCATGCTCAAAATCAACTTACTGCCGGTAAAGGAACCAAATTCAGTTTGGATTTTGACAGAGTCCTCGGAAATCTCAAAATCCTCAACCCTTGTATGTGTTAACACTTTTGCACCATTTGCTTCAGCTAGCTCGCGATAGGCGCGAATGCAATTTTCACTGAATAAGACGCCGGAGTTTTTTTCATAGATTGCGTTAAAGTTTTCAGGGACGGTTACTCCAGGCCAGCGCTGATGAATTTCTTCGCCTTCTAGTAAATCAACATCCAACCCATGAATGTTAGCAGCTTCGATCGTTTCAGCAACGAAGTCAGATTCACCTTTAGGTCCAAATACTAAAACACCGGTTTTTGTAAAAATCTTATGATGTGTTTCTCTTTCAAGTTCATACCATAACTCTTGGGCTCTTAAGGCAAACGGTACATACTCCCGTCCTTCACCATAGGCATGGCGGATAATCCGTGTGTCACCATGATGGCTGCCATTCGTATGAGGCGGATCAAATGCATCTACCAATAATGTTTTCACACCCTGTTTGGCCAGGTAGTAACCTGCTGCCATTCCCATCGATCCTGCGCCAACTACAATTACATCAAAGTCTTTTTTGCTCATCGTTTCTGCTCTCCTTTTTCAATAATTTAAATTTTCTTAATTCTTTAATAACATCTTACGACCTTTCTGCCATCATGTAAAATGATTAAAAGAGATACTATCTATCTCTATTAGAAATATTATCTCTATTAGCAATGTGGTAATAGGAATAACAGATTGATACGGGGGGAATAGCCATGGAAATTAAGGATTTGCGGATCTTTCAAAAGGTAGCTGAATTCGGAAGCATTTCAAAGGCCGCCAAAAGCTTAAATTATGTTCAATCCTATGTAACCGTAAGGATCAGGCAGTTGGAGGAAGAACTTCAAACCGAGTTATTTCACCGCTCAAGCCGCGGCATGGTTATCAATTCGGAAGGAAAAAAACTATTGTTTTATGCTCAAAAAATTATTTCCATGGTCGATGAGATGTTAAAAGTGGTTCAAGACTCGGATAACCCGGTTGGGACCCTTGAAATAGGCACTGTTGAGACATTATACAAACTTCCACTGATTCTATCCGCCTATCACAAGAAATATCCCAACATTGACTTGTCTCTTGTAAGTGGTGTAACAGAGGATCTAGTCGAGGATATTCTCAGCTATAAACTGGACGGAGCATTTGTAACAGGAAATTTTAATCATCCACAAATTGCTCAATATGAAGTCTTTGAAGAGGAGTTGGTTTTAATCTCCAACCAGGAAGAGGTTCCTTTTGAGGAATTAAAAAACAAGCCGCTCCTTGTTTTCAAACAAGGGTGCAGCTACCGTTCAAAATTGGAGGGCTGGGTCCGCGATGAGGGAAGAATCAATGCAAAAATCATGGAATTTGGCACTTGGGAGACGATTTTGGGCAGTGTAATAGCCGGTTTGGGGATTACGATTATCCCAAAATCTACGGTTAGTCTCTTGGAGGCAGATGGGGTTGTTCGAATCTATCATATTCCCGAAAAATACTCCAAAATCACAACGGTTTTTATTCGCCGGGCAGATTCATTCCTGACAAATACAATGCAGAAATTTATCGAAACAATCCAAAATGTTAGTGATCAAGAAAAAAAGGTAGAAGTATAAATATAGTCGCGAGCGTAATCCCCCTGCATAACGGAAGAGGGATTACGCTAGTTTACAAGATATAGAGTGTTCAGCTAAGATTTTTTTCCGATTCGATTGTTCTTGATGATGAATCATAATTTTTATATCCTGGAATTCACTTTTTCCACATATACCGCAAATCGATTCTTTTGAATAGAGCGTTCTGCAATGAATGCAATATTTTTTTTCCAATATGGCCACTCTCCTATTCTTTTTCCTTAAATAGAAAGGCTTCTAGCTAATTCGTAAATGGAAAGATCGACCTTGTGTCGGTCTTTTTCTATCTCCGCAAAGGTTGTATGGGTTAGTTGGCCATTTTTCACCCCTACCATTACACCTTTTTTCCCCTCTATGATTAAATCAACGGCTAGTGCCCCCATTTGGCTGCTCATCATTCGATCATAGGCGCTTGGAGAACCCCCTCGTTGAATATGCCCTAGTATGGTAACCTTTGTTTCAAATCCGGTTTTTTCTTGAATTTCTTTCCCCATTTGCAGCCCTTTGCCAACACCCTCTGCCACTACAATAATGCTGTGTCTTTTTCCGCGCTGATGCCCCTGCTTGATCCGATCAATCACATCTTCCAAATCATAGTCGGCTTCTGGGATAATGATAGACTCCGCCCCGCCGCACACACCTGCCCATAAGGCAATATCCCCTGCACCACGACCCATCACCTCAATGACATACGTGCGTTCATGGGAAAATGCTGTATCGCGAATTTTATCGATTGCTTGAACAGCTGTATTTACGGCCGTATCGAATCCAATCGAATAGTCTGTCCCTGCGATATCATTATCAATCGAGCCCGGAATACCAACCGTCGGGAAACCTAACTCTGTTAATTTTCTTGCACCCCTGAAAGAACCATCCCCGCCAATGATAATTAATCCCTCAATCTCGTTTTCTCTTAATCTTTGAATTGCCTGCTGCTGTACGATTGTGTCCTTGAATTCCTCACACCTGGATGTTTTTAAGATGGTGCCGCCCCGATGAATAATATCCCCTACACTTCCTAAGCTCATTTGAGTGAAATCGCCCTCAATCAGGCCTTTGTAACCATTTACCACCCCATACACATTTAATCCCTTGTGTATCCCTCTGCGAACAACAGCACGAATGGCTGTATTCATTCCAGGTGCATCCCCGCCGCTCGTTAATACCGCTATCTTTTTCATGCAAAACCCTCCATAAAAAGGGCAGATTCAAAAGCTTGAAGTCTGCCCTTATCCAAATTGTTCATAGAACCTTATAGAAGCGCTTTAAACTGGGAAACAATATTCTTAACGGTAAATCCATATTCCTCCAGTATTCTCTCGGATGGTGCTGAAGCGCCGAATTTGTCTGCAGCAATGACGCTTCCGCAATCACCAACGTATTTATGCCAGCCCAAGGAAGCCCCCATTTCAATTGCAAGCCGCACGGGAATATTTTTTGGGAGCACACTTTCTTTATATTCCTGCGATTGCTTTTCAAAGCGATCCCAGCTTGGCATGCTTACCACAGAAACACGAATTCCCTCTTTTTCAAGTGCCTTTTGCGCCTCAATGGCAAGCGGTACCTCTGAACCGGATGCGAGTAAAAGCCCATCCATATTTTTCGATTTAGAAACAACATAGGCTCCCTTTTTAACACCTTCATAGGCTGTCTTAGCATCAACGATTGTTGGCAAATCTTGACGTGAAAGGATAAGCGCTGTCGGTTCTTGTGTACTTTCTATTGCAAGCTTCCACGCTGCGGCTGTTTCGTTTCCGTCTGCCGGGCGGATCGTTGAAAGTCCGGGCATCGCCCGTAAGGATGCCAATTGTTCAATCGGTTCGTGCGTTGGACCGTCCTCCCCGACGGCAATGCTGTCATGTGTGAATACATAGATGACCGGCACTTTCATTAGCGCAGAAAGACGGATGGCCGGGCGCAGGTAGTCAGAAAAAACGAAGAAGGTTGCTCCGAATACCTTTACGCCGCCATGCAGTGCCATGCCATTTACAGCTGCACCCATTCCAAACTCGCGTACTCCAAACCAAATGTTTCTTCCGCTATAATCTGCTGCACTAAAGTTTCCTTCACCTTTCAACAAGGTCTTATTGGAAGATGACAAATCGGCCGAGCCGCCAAATAATTGCGGAACTCTTTTCGCAAGAGCGTTTAACACCTCTCCGCCTGAAGAACGAGTTGCAAGCGTATCTTTGCCAACTTGATATTGCGGAACATCCTCATCCCAGCCTTCAGGAAGCTGCCCGCTAATGGCAGATCTTAATTCGTTTGCAAGAGAGGGGAAGGCTTTCTCATACTTGGCAAACAAGTTATTCCAAGCCTGTTCCTTCTTCCCGGATGCCTCTTCCAGCTCCTTAAAATACAGTCTTACATCTTCTGGGATATAAAAATCCTCTTCACATTCCCAGTTGTATTGCCCTTTTACAAGTTTTATTTCTTCTTTCCCAAGCGGGGCACCATGAGAAGCAGACTTGCCGCCTTTATTAGGAGAACCATAACCAATGGTTGTTTTCACTTCGATTAAGGTTGGCTGTTCTTGATTAGCCTTAGCAGCAGCTAACGCTCCCGCTATTTTCTCAACATCATTCCCATCTTCGACCCGCAATACTTGCCAGCCGTATGCTTCGAAACGCTCCTGAACGCTTTCACTAAATGACATATGGAGATCGCCGTCAAGGGAAATATCATTTGAATCATATAACACAATTAAACGGCCAAGTTTCAAATGACCGGCAAGTGAAGCTGCTTCGGCTGATACACCTTCCATCAAATCCCCATCACCACAAATACTATAGGTGCAGTGGTCAACCACATTGAAATCAGGGCGATTATACACGGATGCCAAATGTCTTTCTGCCATCGCCATCCCGACGGCCATTGCAACTCCCTGCCCAAGCGGTCCCGTTGTAGCATCCACTCCAGCGGTATGGCCAAATTCAGGATGCCCAGGTGTTTTACTTTGCCATTGGCGGAAATTTTTTAAGTCATCCAAAGACAAATCATAACCTGTTAAATGCAATAAGCTATATAACAGCATCGATCCATGGCCTGCGGATAAGACAAAACGATCACGGTTAAACCAGGCTGGATTTTTTGGATTATAATTCATAAACTTCGTCCAAAGGGTGTAAGCCATCGGCGCAGCACCCATCGGCATACCGGGATGGCCTGTTCCGGCTTTTTCAATTGCATCAATGCTTAGCGTTCTAATCGTGTTAATGGCTAGCAAATCCAAATCTACCTTTTGCTCAATCATCATGCTTCCCCTTTCTCCCTAAATTGGCCCCTTAGTTTGTCACCAAGCAGGCTTCCGCGTGCTGAGCTTTTCCTGAAGAACCGAATTCACGCATTTTGCCTTTCACTGTATCTTTAATGGCTTCACGTGCAGGTCCCAAGAATTTGCGTGGGTCGTATTCTTTTGGCTTCGCACTTAATACTTCACGAACTGCTTTTGTAGCTGAAATTTGACTTTCTGTATTGACATTAATTTTGGCAGTCCCAAGCGAAATCGCTCTTTGTATGTCCTTTGTCGGAATTCCGGTACCGCCATGAAGAACAAGCGGAACACCCGTTAGTTCTTTCACTTCCTTCATCCGGTCAAAACCTAGTCTTGGCTCACCTTTATATGGGCCGTGGACGGAACCTAACGCCGGTGCAAAGCAGTCTACGCCAGTTTCGCGGACCAATTGATCACATTCAGCAGGGATTGCATACATCGCATCGGCGTCTTCAACGCTTAAATCGTCCTCTTGCCCGCCAATTCGGCCAAGCTCAGCCTCAACCGATACGCCTACAGCATGTGCCACTTCCACTACCCTTTTTGTTAATTCAATATTCTTCTCAAGCGGATAGTGCGAGCCATCGAACATAACAGAAGTAAATCCGGCATGAATGGCTTTAATACACATTTCAAGACTTGGACCATGATCAAGATGAATCGCGACTGGTACTGTCACCTTATAGGCTTCCATCAATTCCTTCACCATCGTAACAATCAGCTTAAATCCGCCCATATATTTGGCAGCGCCTTCGGATACGCCTAGAATGACTGGTGAATTTTCCTCTTGGGCTGCTTGTAAAATGGCCTGCGTAAACTCCAGATTATTAATATTAAACTGTCCAACTGCGTAATGGTTTTCTTTAGCATGAATCAGCATTTCTTTCATTGAAACTAATGGCATCTTATTTCCTCTCCTTTTTTCAATTCATTTTTTTCAACTAGCAAAAAAATTTTATTTCCAGAACGAATGGTATGCTTCCACCAACTGATATCTTTCACTTACTCCTTTGCCGGTAATGAACGAATGAGTTAGCATTAAACCATTTTCTTTCTTCTTTACACCCCGCATTAGCATCCCATCTGTAATGCCGGTTGCAGCAAAAAAGCAATCATCTGATTGGACCATTTCATCTAATGTGAAGACCTGTTCCGGATCTTGGATTCCCATCTTTATACAGCGATTAAATTCTTCCTGATTTTGCGGGGCCAGCTGACCTTGGAAATCGCCTCCCAAGCATTTCAAAGCAGTGGCAGCAATGACTCCCTCCGGAGCCCCCCCTGTACCTACTAAAATATCAATACCTAATTCATCAATGGCTGTAGCAATTGCCGCGGTGACGTCTCCATCGGGGAATAGCTTCACTCTCGCTCCGACATCAAAGACCTGTTTCATTAAGTGGTCATGACGCGGTCGATCTTGAATCATGACAGTTAATTCTGATAAATCCTTTCCTAAGGCCTTTGCGACGGAAATCATATTTTCTGTTAAAGAAGCCTGAATGTTAATATGACCTTTCGCCTTTGGCCCGACAGCCAGTTTTTTCATGTACATATCCGGTGCATGTAAAAGACTTCCCCTCGTTGCTACCGCAAGAACTGTGATTGAGTTTTCCTGCCCCTTCGCCAAAAAGGTTGTTCCTTCCACTGGATCAACGGCAATATCAACCAATGGACCCTGGCCTGTCCCTAGCTCTTCGTTAATATAAAGCATTGGGGCTTCGTCCATTTCCCCTTCACCAATCACAACCCGCCCGCTCATTTCAATGAGATTCATGCGTTTACGCATCGCCTCTGTTCCAGCGTGGTCGGCATCATGTTTATTGCCTTTTCCAATCCAAGGATAGGCAGCAATCGCTGCTTGTTGTGCGACAGAAAGAAAATCCATTGCCAGGGTTTGAACTCCTTCTTTTACAACACTACTAGTACCCAAAACATCACCCCTTTTGATTGTTGTATTTTCCACAGTCAGAATACACGGTAAATTCTGAATCATCTGTACAAATATGATTATAAATAGTATAATACCTTTATGTAAGTACGCACTTTAAGTTCATATAGTATCAATTTATATACTAATAATGATTTTGGGAGGATTGATGATGGGCCATATTGATAGTAAGACCTTTAACTGTGAAAAAGAATTGACGCTGGAGATTATCGGCGGGAAATGGAAGATGCTGATTTTATGGTATCTTGGCAAAGAAGGAACAAAACGATTTAATCAACTAAAGTCTTTGATGCCGGGAATTACGCAAAGAATGCTTGTCAATCAATTGCGCGAATTAGAGGATGATCAGATCGTCCATCGTGAAGTTTATCCTGTAGTCCCTCCAAAAGTAGAATACTCACTGACCGAGCAGGGAAAGACTCTTTTACCTATTCTTGAATCAATGTATGAATGGGGAAAGAACTACATGGATACTGTATTGGTTGAAAAAAAGAAATTGATTGAGGCAGATCGATCTTAGTTTTAAAATGACTTACTCATTGGAAATCCCTGTCAACCTTTGACAGGGATTTTTAATTGACACGTCCAGCTCCAGGCCATACGCCGCTGACCAGGGCGCTTCCGCTTTTGTTTTTAATTTACCTTTACTCTTGCTGCTTTTTCCATTTTTTTGGCCACGAATTTCACAAGTTCAACTACCCTGCATGAATAACCCCATTCATTGTCATACCATGCCAGCACCTTAATTTTCCTATCACCAATTACCATCGTTGATAATCCATCGATAATGGCCGAATGAGAATTTGAATTAAAATCAATGGAGACAAGCGGTTCGGTTGTGTATTCCAAAATCCCGTTTAAATAGCTGTTCGCAGCATATAGAAAGGCAAGATTAACGTCATCAACAGTTACATCCGTTTTTAAATCAACAACTAAATCAACAAGTGAAACGTTGGGAGTTGGCACACGAAGTGCAAGGCCATGCAGTCTACCTTTTAAATGCGGCAATACAAGCGAAAGTGATTTTGCCGCACCGGTCGTTGTTGGAATGATACTCTGGCCGCAGGCACGGGCCCGCCGCAGGTCCTTGTGTGGATTATCAAGATTATTTTGATCGTTAGTGTAAGAATGGACCGTAGTGACTAAACCATTTTCAATCCCAAACTGGTCATCCAATACTTTTACAACAGGTGCAAGACAATTTGTTGTACATGAAGCATTGGAAATAATAAAATGCCTCTCAACATCCAACTGATCTTGGTTGACCCCCATCACGACCGTTATATCCTCATTCTTCCCAGGGGCGGTTAACACCACTTTCTTTGCCCCTGCCTCTAAGTGAAGCACTGCTTTTTCCCTGGAATTAAACTTCCCGGTTGCTTCGACAACGATGTCTATTTCATATTCCTTCCAAGGAAGGTATTTAGGATCGCGGCTATTTAATAACTGAATGGTGCGGCCGTTTACAATCAGGTGATTGTCGGCAGGAATCACGTCGCCATTAAATTTTCCATGAAGCGTATCATATTTGATTAAGTGGGCCAAGGTTTCAGCCGGATAGCTGGCATTGATTGCCACAACATCAAGTGTATCGTCCATAATCGCTTTGCGGAAAACCAGCCTGCCGATTCTGCCAAACCCATTGATGGCTACTCTTGCCTTCATTTCCTCATTCCTCCCATCCTGTCTTTCACTTGTTTTTTGCTTACCACCAATTAAATCCATCTTCCTCCAATAGTTGATCTGCTGCCCTTGGACCCATTGTTCCGGCTGAATAACCATGAAGCGGCAAAGCATTTTGCTCAAACGCTTCCAAAATAGGCTGCACCCATTTCCAAGACAGTTCTACCTCTTTCCACTGTACGAAGAACGTGGAATCACCATTTAGAGCATCAAATAACAAGAGTTCATAAGCCTCCGGGACATCCTTTTTATTTGCAGAAAAGGTTACCTTAATAGGCTCAATTTTGCTGTTATTTAACGGATTTTTGCTATTAAATTGCAGGGAAACACTTTCATTTGGACTGATTTCAATGATTAACAGATTAGGAGGTGTTTTCTCATTTTTCTCTTTATATAAATCTGTTAATGAATTTTTAAATTCAATGACTATTCTAGTAGACTTCTCCTTCATTCTTTTTCCTGTTCGGATATAGAATGGTACGCCGCCCCAAAAAGCATCATCAATCCAGAGACGAGCAGCAATAAAAGTATCGTTCATGGATGTTGGCTTAATTCCAGGTTCTGCCGTGTAGGACGGAACTGGTTCTCCATTGATCTCCCCAAGACTATATTGGCCGCGGACCAAGTTTTTTCCGACATCGTCCATATTTAATGGCCTCAAGTGTTCTAATACTTTAATCTTCTGCTTGCGAATCTCGTTTGCACTTATTTTTTCTGGCTGCTGCATGCCAGTCATCATCACTAATTGAAGCAGATGATTTTGGACCATATCACGAATGGCACCGGCCTGATCGTAATAACCCGCTCTTTCCTCAACCCCGACCGTTTCGCTTGCGGTAATTTGAATATTGGAAATATGTTTATTGCTCCATAACGCCTGCAGCATTGGGTTAGCAAACGCCAAGGCTTCGATATTTTGAACCATCGGCTTGCCGAGATAGTGATCGATAAGATAGATTTCATCTTCTTCAAAGGCTTCTCTTAATTTTGCATTTAATTCTTGCGCAGACTTCAAATCATGCCCAAATGGCTTTTCAATCACCAAACGCTTCCATCCCTTGCTTGACCCTAATCCGCTTTTTTTGATGTTCAGGGCAATCACATCAAAAAACTCCGGGGCAACGGATAAATAAAAGATGCGGTTTTCAGGAATACTCAACTCTTCCTCATATTTTTGAATGACGTTTAGTAATTGCTTATAACCTTCTTGCTCCGTAACATCTAAAGCTCGATAATGAAAAAAACGTAAAAATTCCTTTATCTTGTAAGCGTCTACATTATTGAAACGTTCAGAAAATGATTGCAGTGATTTTTCAACATGTTTTTGAAATGCTTCATCAGACCATTCTCTTCTGCCTAATCCAATGATGGTTAATGAATCGGGCATTTTTCTATCCAAAAATAAATTAAACAGCGAAGGAAATATTTTTCTCTTTGCCAAATCACCGGTTGCGCCAAACAAAACGAATGTCAACGAATCCAATTTCGATGGCTTCATACTGTTGAAATCACTGACGACCGATTTAAACTCCTTAGGAATCATTACACCATTCATGCTTTCCCCTCCTGATTTTTAGATTTCTAAAACCCTTTTATCAACAAATTTACCAGTAGTTTGTTATTGTTTCTTATGAAAATAGTATAATCTCAAAAAATTTTGTTTGTAAGTACGCACTTTTTTATTATATAGTATAGAAAAATACACTTAATTCCGATAATTCTGACTTTAGGAGAGCAAGGAGGAAGACAAAATGGGCCATTTATGTGAGAAAATCTTTAATTGTGAAAAAGAATTAACCTTATCCATTATTAGCGGAAAATGGAAGATGCTGATTATGTGGCATTTAGGGAAAGAGGGAACAAAACGGTTTGGTGAATTAAAGTCGATGATCCCGGGAATTACTCATCGGATGCTTGTAAGCCAATTAAGGGAACTTGAGGATGACCTGATCATTTCACGGGTAGTGTATCCGGTTGTTCCTCCGAAAGTGGAATATTCACTGACAGAACGCGGAAAAAGTCTTTTGCCAATTCTCGAGGCAATGCATGAATGGGGAAAACAATATATTGAAACCGCTTTACCAGAACAATCAAACAAAATCCTAAACTCTTTTTAATGAACAACAATAACATAAAAATAATCCCCATCTCTAATTTGAAGGATGGGGATTAGGCAATGTTTTATTAAATTGTTAAACCTTCTGAACTAGATTGGTAGTCGAATTCCTAATTTCTCTAATTGCCTTACTTCGATCAGATTGATTATATATGGCTGATCCAGCAACAAGGACATTCGCTCCTGCCTCAATGCAGAGTTTGGCTGTTTCCGCGTTTACTCCGCCATCTACTTCAATTTCAACATCCAAATTTTTCTCTTCTACCATTCTTGCAACCTGTCTAATTTTTGGCAGGACAGAATGTATGAAAGATTGCCCGCCAAAGCCTGGATTTACTGTCATCAGCAATACAAGGTCGATATCTTCTAGAATATGTTGAATTAAAGAGACTGGGGTGTGTGGATTTAATACTACTCCTGCCTTTATGCCTGCCGATTTAATTTGGTGAATGACACTATGCAAATGTGTGCATGCTTCAACATGAACTGTTATAATATCCGCACCTGCTTTTACAAACGCTCCAATGTATCTTTCGGGACTTTCTATCATTAAATGAACATCTAATGGTAATTTTGTAACTGGCCGGATTGCCTCTACAATTAGTGGGCCAATTGTTATATTTGGGACAAAATGACCATCCATAACATCAACATGAATATAATCGGCTCCGCCCTTTTCAACATCTTTTATTTCATCTCCAAGCCTTGCAAAGTTGGCTGAAAGAATGGAAGGTGCAATTTTGATCATCCAAAAATACCTCTACTTTCTATTAAACTCTTATTTTATTCGTATCTACAATACTCTTCTCACCATATTCTTTTTGCCAATCTTCAATAAATGCCTTAACATTTGCTTCCGTTGCACGATGTGAAAAACATAATCTTAAAATATCTGGAGGGATAGTAACACCGTGAGCCCCAACTAGACAAACATCATGCACTTGTTGAACATTTTTAAAGCTTGCAGCAAGTACTTTACTGTTAAAATGATGTTTTTCTATTATTTGTACGATCTCCTTAACAACATTAATAGCATTTCCTTCAAGTTTTTCTATACGATTAACATATGGTGTAATATACGCAGCACCTGCTTTTGCTGCAATATATCCTTGTAATGGCGTATATATGGTTGTGGCCATTGTTCTTACACCAGCTTCGCTTAATGCTTTGATTGCCTTGATTCCTTCTTTCGTCACAGGGACTTTAATCACTAATTTGTCGAGTATATTCTCACGGATATATTTTGCTTCTTTCACTATTTCTTCTGCATGATCAGCTAGTGTTTGAACAAATAACTCTCTATTGCATCCGATTACTTCTCTGATTTCCTCAAGTAATTGTAAGAAATTCTTTTTTTCTTTTACAATAATGCTGGGGTTTGTTGTAACCCCATCAATTGGATAATAGTCAACAAGTTCCCTGATATCATCTAGATTAGCTGAATCAATAATTAATTGCATACTGACAACTCCTTTATTAGTAGCATTCAAAAATTTCTTCCTGTACTTCAAATTGAGTTGGTTGACACCGCCAGATCGGCTGGATAGACAAGTCCAATTTGTTTCCGTGCCTCGTCCATAACTTCTAGTGTCATTAGCGAATTTTTAAAAGAATTGATGGAAGACTCTAATTGGTTACGCTTAATTAAATCAATAAATTCTTTAACCTCATAATACATTGAATGATCTTCTTGTAATTGAGTAATATCTTCAAAACTTCCATCCTGGTATCGAATTTGCACATTTGTCGGAGTTTCAATTTGGTCGATTATGATGCTTCCTAGTTCTCCCTGAATTTCTGATGGGATATAGGAAGTGGTTATTTTGGAGTGTACGACAACGGCTTCGCTCTCTTTATATTTACAAAGGATACTTCCTTCCCCATCTACTCCAGACTCAAGCAATAAACCATTGGCTTTTATTTGTAAGGGTTTTCCGAATAAAGCAACCATTGGATATATACAATAAACGCCAATATCCATTAGAGAGCCATTGGAGAAAATAGGATTAAATGCATTTAAAATGGTTCCTTCTTTATAAGCATCATAACGGGAGGAGTATTTACAAAAGCTTGCAATATACCGGCGGACTTTTCCAATTTTATGTAAGTTATTCTGAATACTTTTAAAATTGGGGAGACATGTTGTTTTTAAAGCTTCCATTAACAATACTTTATTATACTTTGCTGCGGTAATCATATTTTGTAATTCTGCTATATTCGATGCAATCGGCTTTTCACAAAGAACATGTTTACCATTGTTCATACATATAATGGCCTGTTCTGAATGAAAAGAATTAGGGCTAGCAATATAGACCGCGTCAATTTCCTTACTTCTTGCCATCTCTTCGATATCCGTAAAGATGGTCGTAACTCCATACTTTTCGGCAAACTTTATAGCAGTTTCCTCAGTTCGAGAATACACAGCGGTTAAGGAAAAACCCTCTACCAAACTAGCTGCTTTAATAAATTTCTCGGTAATCTGATTTGTTCCAATAATTCCAAAACGTATCATTGACTGCCTGGTTACTAAAATCTAATGATTTCTAACATTCGCCCTTCGAACCAAGAAAAGAAGGACATTCCGTGACGATTCTCACGTCATTCCATCAGGAGGGGAATCGAACCCCTATCATGGACCTATAGTCCAAGACTGCCTGCGGTGCTCTGTTAGAGCCGGCTTTTGCAACAGACCATTCCTTCCATTGGTGAGACTGCCGCAAAGATTTTAGCCCCCAGGATTACACCTCCTTCAATTGTAATTCCTGGTTCTTTATGAATAACGTTTTGTGGATGACATTCCATAGTTTCCAATCATGATTTTCTTTGAAATGATCAATATTATGGAGTAACATACCGATATTTTTCCGTTTTGTTTTCCCCGACTTTGATTTTTCCCTAGATTCTTCCATTGACCCAAGAATATTTATCAAATGGGATTTTACTAAAGACCGGAGTTGCTTGATTAACTCTTTTGGGATTTTCTCTTCAAAATCTAAGCCTCTTCTGCCAATCACAAAAGAGGCAGCCTCATGGACAGATAAACCGAACTTTTTAGCATACTTAAATCGGCCAATAACAGAAGTGTAGGCCGGGTTCACTTTTTTTATTTTAAAGCCGTATTTCAAGCCTCTTGCAATAATAGCCTTTTGTAATTTATTTTTGGCAAATGAATGAACAAGACGATTAAAACGTTTGTCTGTATCGTGATCCTGCTTTAGTTTGATGTCTTCTAAAACGATTGCACCAACATTCCATTGCAGGAGATATTCAATCACATTAACGGCTATTTCCCCCGCGATATTACTTCTTCGATTACTTTTGACATACTCCATTTCATGACAGTAAAAAGTTTTGCTTTCGAGTAAGTTTCCTTGTTTGGTCAGAATGGAAACAGCAATTCTATCAATATTTACATCAATTCCAGCCACAAGATCAGATGTTATTTCTTCATTCCATTTCAATTCTGAACCATAAGTATTGGTATCATAGGTGAGATGAACATAATAATTTTCGCCTTTACGTTTCACTTCTATCGAATATACGTTATATTCTTCGATTGGCTTTCCTTTTGGAGTTTGGCCAATAATGGCTGGCATCACAACATTTGTAATTTCATTCAAATATTTGTCTGGGATATGCAGCTTGAAACGTAATCTTGGACTATTTTCCCCTTTTTCCCTCAAAAGTGGATAGGCGATTTCTACATAGAATTGTTCATCCATTTCATCAAATACGATTCTTGTGTTTAAATTGCCTTTTTTCGATTTGTCTCCGCGCGAATACAGAGTATTCGATCGAAGTTCTTTCCATTTTTCTTTTGTAATTTTGTTTTTTAAACGGTCAAAAAAGTTCTTCTTCCTTCCAAAGATCACGGTTGGAATCGTTCCATTTGCTTTAAATTGGAGGTAGGTTTCCTCTTTTTTCTTCCATTTTTCCAAACGGGATTGGAGTCCTGCTAAACATATTTCTAATGGAACTTTCTTCGGTTTCTTCTTGCCAATTGTATAATCTTCCATTTTTTGTATTGTCTTTTGAATTTTTGCTTGTACGCCTTCAATTCTTGCAGGTAATAGTTCTTTTTGGCTTTTAATTATTGCTTGGGCCTGCATAACAGCATCTTCCGCATACCGTTTATTCAGGTGGAATTTCTCTTGAATTTTTTTGATCAAATCTCCTGAATTTTCTCCTTCTAATAAACGATTAAAGGAATAGCGAAAGGAGGAACAAAACACTTGCATAAGACGATTTAGCAACTGTAATTCAGCCTTACCAGGATCTTTAAGTAAACAAATTTTTGTTGATTTCATAAACCATTCCCCTCCAATAGAACAAGTGTTCTAATTTTATTATAATGGTTATTTTTACCTATTTCAACAAAAATGCATGCTTACTTTTTACTTTTAGATTTAATAAGTTTTCATATCATTTTATATGGAATTTTAAATCTGTTATTACCTCCTTGTATCCACAATTTCCAGCCAGAATATTCCGATATTTAATCAGTAATGTCACCGTTACCTAGTATACTTATTATAAATTGGATAATATCACGATGTAAGTACGCACTTTAATAACAAATAGTGTTTAAGGGTATACTATGGGGTTGGTTCATGGGGACGGTTCTCATGCACCAAATTTGTGTCTAAAAAAATAGTGCCTGCCACGTCCCAAATCATGTCAAAGAAATAGACAAAATTCGAGAGGTGACAGGCACTTATTCTATATGTGAATTACTTTTTAACCAGTTCCAAAAACGAACAAATCGTCAAAATGCCTTTATCAAAGTTCTCCAGATTAAAATGCTCATTTGGCGCATGAAGATTTTCATCCGGCAGTCCGAAGCCCATTAAGACAACAGGAACATTTAGGGCTTGGTTGAAATCCGATACAATTGGAATCGAGCCGCCTTCTCTTTTGTAAACAGGCGCCTTTCCATATACTTTTTCATACGCTTCAGCCGCTTTTTGAATCATCGGGCTGTCGATTGGCGTTAAGAATGGATTACCTGTATCCTGTAGAGTCACTTCTAAGGTGCAACCTTTTGGTGCATGCTCTTCCAAATGATTTTTGATTAAGCCCTGAATCTTTTCAGGGTTTTGATTGTGGACGAGACGGCAGGTGATTTTGGCATGTGCCTCGTTCGGGATGACTGTTTTAGTCCCTTCCCCCTGGAATCCGCCCCATAAGCCGTTTATTTCCAGGGTTGGCCGGGAACTGATTTTCTCTGGGTATGGGTAATTGTTTTCCCCTCCCGTTAATTCCGTTAACCCTAACGATTTTTTCAGCTTTTCTTGATCAAAGCCCAACGCTTTAATTTGTTCCTTTTCAAACTCTGTTAGTTCCTCGACATCATCATAGAAATGGTCAACATTTACTTTACCATTTTCATCATGAAGGGTTGAAAGCAGCTGCACCAATAAATGGTTGGCGTTCTGAACGCCCCCGCCGAACATGCCTGAATGCAAATCAGAATTAGCTGTTTTCAGGGTAAATTCAAGTGCACATAAACCTCTTAAAGAATAGGTGATTGCCGGAACTCCTCTGTCCCACATATCAGAATCGGAAATTACGACTACATCACAGGCTAGTTTCTCTTTATTTTCGGATAGATATTGTGGCAGATGAGGACTTCCGATTTCCTCTTCTCCTTCGATGCAGAATTTTACGTTCACCGGCAATTTTTCATTTAACGCTAGCAAGGTTTCCACTGCTTTGATATGTAAGAATGTCTGTCCTTTGTCGTCTGTTGCCCCTCTGGCATAAATCTTTTCATCGCGGATGGTTGGTTCAAACGGAGGGGTTTCCCATAAATGAACTGGGTCAACAGGCTGTACGTCATAATGCCCGTATACTAATACAGTCGGGGCATTTTCCTGATGAAGCCAGTCAGCATAAATAATCGGATGCCCTTTTGTCTGGACGATTTGCACATGTTCCATGCCAATGCCTTCTAATTTATGGGCAATCCATGTAGCTGCTTTTTGGATGTCCTCTTTATGCTCAGATAGGGAACTAACGCTGGGAATCCGGAGCAATTCTTTTAATTCCTCAACATTTTCATTATGATGACTGGATAAAAACTCGGATAATTGACTCATGTTCTCACCTTTTCTATTTTATTTTCTCTTCTTATTTTACCGAAAACTGGAGAAAACAAGCAAATTGAGGCATGAGAACCGTCCCCATGCCTCAACCTATGCCTTACAGTCTAACTTCCGCAAGGGTTTCTTTTCTTTTTCCGTGCATGATGTAGTAGAGTACCGTGCAGGCTAGGGCTATAATGGCCATGATGAGATATAGGTTACGGTAGCCGGTTAACGGGATGATGAAGCCAATCACATATGGACCGAATCCTAGGCCTGCATCTAGTGCGATAAAGTACGTAGATGTAGCCAATCCCATCCGCTCAAGCGGTGTGACTTTCACGGCAATGGCCTGTGAACAAGATTGGATATTTCCGAATCCGAATCCAATCAGGACAGCGGAAAGCAAGAAGATGATGCCGTTGCTAGCTGTGCTTAATAAGAATAATCCTGCTGCAAAAAGAAGAAACGTAGGATACATCACATAGTTGGCGCCTTTCACATCCATTAATCGTCCCGTGATTGGGCGTGATACCAGGATCGCTACAGCATAGACGATAAAGAAGAAGCTCGCCACGCTTACTAAATTAATTTCAATCGCATAGAAATTAATAAAAGATAGAACGCTTGCGTAACAAATGCCGGCAATCAGTGTGACCAAGGCAATTGGCAGCGCTTTTGGCTCAATATAGTTGGAAAGCTTGAATCCTCCCTTAACCGCCGCTTTTCTGGCAGATGCTTTGACTTCCGGCACTTTCATAAACAAGGCAATGATGAAACTGATGAGGCCTAAAGCCAAACAGAAACTAAAAATGGCTGAATAGCTTGTATGCTGACTCATGTATAACCCTATGAATGGGCCGATGGCAGTGGCCATGGTGGTACTCATACTGTAATAGCCAATCCCTTCGCCTTTGCGTGCGTTCGGGATAATCTGGGCAACAATCGTTCCTGTTGCGGTACTGGCTACCCCTAAAGCTAAACCATGTACAAAGCGGGTAAATAGTAAAAAGGTAACTCCTGAATCGATGTAATATAATAAGGATGTCAAAATAAAAAAGATGAGACCAAAAAGCATCGTTTTCCTATTTCCAACGGATTCGATGATGCGGCCAATCACGAGACGGCCAATCAAGGTTCCGATAATGAAAATTCCCGTCACCAGCCCCGCTTGGCTTTCACTAGCATGATAATGATTGACAGCGTAAACCGCGATGGTCACCAATAATAAATAAAAAATTAAGTATAAGAAAAAGTTTGCAGCCGAAATAATGATAAAATCCTTCGTCCACAATTTAGGTCTCGCTTGTTCCAACTTCTCCATCTCCCGATTGAATTATATTTTTTCGGATCTCATCCATTACACGGATGGCCGTTTTCAGATCCTCTTCTGAAATCCCCCTTAAAATTTCTTCTTCATAGGCATCAACGGTCTCGCGAACGTCTTGGTATAACTTTTTGCCTGCCTCAGTTAATTGCATCCGCTTTTCCCGCTTATCCTTTCCACGAACCTGCTCGACGTACCCCAATTCTTCTAATTGACCGACAGTTCTGGTAATCGTCGGTTTCTCGACGCCCTGGTAATTGGAAAGTTCAACAAGGGTGGCAGGATTGATATTTTCCAAATAATAAATGATTGTCCATTGCGCTCGGTGCAGATCATGCTTCCTGAGCTCAGTATTGAGCCTTTTTTCAAAAGGACGATACAGCATTAATAGTTTATGGAAAAATTTCCGTGAATAATTAATGTAAATCACCGCCTAAAAATAGTTACCGATGGTAACTGTTATCGAAAGTAACTATATTACCTTAGCAGGATTTAATAATCATGTCAATATTGTGAACACAAAAAGTGCCTGTCATGCACTCCATAATGTCGAAAAATGGTGGCGTTGACAGGCACTTATTCTAAACTGGGTTCTATCAGGGAGTTAACAGATTTTACTTATCTCTTGTTCAGTACAGGTACGAAACGAGGCAGAACCGTCCCTTTACATCTTCCCAAATCTAACGCAGACTCTGTTTGATTAAGCTTAAGAGTGATACAATAAATAAAATAATTGGGTTATTATACCCCCACTGATCGAAGTTTCGTTTATATGGGGAGGGCTTTTTTTGCGATATTTAGGTTTACTATTTTTTCTAACACTCCTGCTATTCACTGCCTTCCCACAATTGACGGCAGCGCAGGATCCGCATGTGATTCGAGTCGGATTTGATAAAAGTTTACCGCCCCTTTCCTATTTGGATCAAGATGGCGAAGCTGTCGGGTTTGACATTGAACTGATCCGGAAAGTGGTAGAACACCAAGGATATCAACTCCAATTTATTCCGCTTGAGCTGGATGATGCGATTCAAATGCTAAAGGCTGGTCAGCTTGACGTGATGGCAGGACTAAAATACACCAGTACCCGTAACTCTTTTATTGACTTCAGCGATTCCTATCTAACGATGTCGGACGCTGTCGTGATTCCCTCCAGCACTCGAGATATTTCCGGTATCAATGATTTGAAAGGAAAAGTGGCAGCACTTCAGCGGGAAGATGCTGTCATTACACAACTCGAAGGTATTAGAGGGAGTCAAATACTAGAAGCCTTTAACCAGCCTGATGCGCTTGACATGCTTTTTTTAGGAAGAGCAGATGTATTCTTGGGGAACCGGTGGACGGCTGAATACGTTCTCCAAAATGCTGACAAACAAAAACACTACCGAATTCGGACGGGACTGATCCCGCCAGCGGATTATGCTTTTGCCGTACGCAAAGGCAATTATAAACTATTAAATGTATTGAATAAGGGTTTAGCAGAAACCCATCATAACGGTACTTACGAACGCTTATATTCCCAGTATCTTGAACCATATAGCGGTTTAGCCATTGGCTGGTGGCGAAATCTGGTCTATGGGCTGCTCATCGTGATGGGAATCATTTTTATCATTCTGATAGGGAGCTTTATTTGGAATAAACGATTAAAACAAGAAGTTAATAGACAAACAGAAGCATTAATAGCACAGGAAAAGATGCGGGCTTTAGGTCAGCTCGTCGCTGGTATCGCTCATGAACTCCGCAATCCACTTACTGCGATTAAGACTTTTGTTGAGCTGCTTCCTAGAAAAATAGACGATCCGCGGTTTCGAACCGAACTCGTCCGCCATGTCCCGGAAGAAGTAGCAAGGATGAACCGAATTATTGAGGATTTACTAGATTATTCGCGGGAAAAACCGATGCACCGCAAATGGGAAAATCTGCAAGAATTGGTTCAATCGGTCACGGATCTTTTTATGAAACAAATCCGAAGTGAAGGGATCATGATAGAAATTGATATTCCCCCAACCTTGGAAGTGTTTATGGATCGGGGCCGAATTAAACAGGTACTAATCAATTTAATCCTTAATGCTATCGAGGCAATGGCAGACGCGAGGGAAAAACGATTGACTTTTCATGTTTCAACCGAGGGGTCCATGCAAATTCTGAGGATTGCTGATTCGGGGAAAGGGATTAAGGAAGAGGATGCTCTACATCTATTTCAGCCTTTTTATACCACTAAGAATCAAGGAATTGGATTAGGCCTGTACATTAGCCAAAAGATTATGAAGGAGCATGGAGGACGGATTGAAGTGAAAAGCGCCAAAAACACCGGAACAACTTTCAGCCTATTTTTTGCTAATGAAGGAGATGCTTCATAATGAATATTTTAATCATTGATGATGAACAGGCTATTTGCTCCTCCCTTTCGTTCGCTCTTGAGGATGAATATACAGTTTGGACAGCATCTAATGCGGAGAACAGCCAAAGATTGCTGGAAAGCGAAGCGATTGATGGCGTTTTGCTCGACCTTAATTTAGGCAGGTCGAGCGGAATGGATCTTCTTCGGCTCATCAAGGAAAAGTGGCCGGATACGGTTGTAATTATGATGACCGCCTATGGCACAATCGATTCCACCGTTGAAGCCATTAAAGAAGGCGCCTATCATTATCTAACAAAGCCCCTAAATATCGAAGAAGTTAAATTAATGTTAAAGAAGGCCCTTACTTTTCAGCAGCTGCACCAGCAAGTTCAAGTATTGGGCGAAGCGGTACGCCAGCGGGAATCCTATGCGGGTTTAATCGGTAAGAGTGAATGTATGCAGAAGGTATTCCAATTAATTGAGAAGGTGAAGGATATTCCCTCCAATATTTTGATTACGGGGGAAAGCGGAACCGGCAAAGAATTAGTGGCCCGTGCGATTCATTTTCAAGGCATACGCCAACAAAACGCGTTTTCTGTCATTAATTGTGCAGCCATTCCAGAATCATTGCTTGAAAGCGAACTGTTTGGGCACGAAAAAGGCGCGTTTACAGGTGCTTATCAGCGCAAACAAGGCCTTTTTGAACAATCCGATGGCGGTACCATCTTCCTAGATGAAATCGGCGAAATGCCTCTTGCCCTTCAAGCGAAGATTTTGCGGGTGATTCAGGAAAAGGTGGTCACTCCACTCGGTTCTCAAGCGGCAAAGGAAGTGGACGTAAGAATTATATCCGCGACAAATCGAAATCTGCTAGAAGAAGTGGCAAAAGGGAACTTCCGCGAGGATCTCTACTATCGCTTGAACGTGATTCCAATCCACGTTCCTCCATTAAGGGAGCGCAAGGAAGACGTTCCGCTTCTCATCGACCATTTTTTAGCTTTCTATTCTGCTAATCTGAATATCCGCACGAAATCGTGCAGCCTTGATGCAAAAAAGATGCTTTACCACTACTCCTATCCTGGTAACGTTCGGGAACTTTCCAATATAGTAGAATATACTGTTGCCCTATCGGATAACGAGGTGATCCAGCTTTCAGATCTCCCTGAAGCCGTTTATCGTAAAGATATTCCTTCTAAAGAATCTCCTGATGAGAATGGTCTATTCCTTCCGGAGGGCCTTTCGCTTGTGGAAGTAAATAGAGAATATATCCTTTATACTTTGGAAAAAAATCAGGGTCACCGCATGAACACGGCTAAACAATTAGCCATCAGCGAGCGGGGATTACGAGAAAAATTGAAGCAATATTTGAGGGAATCGGAATGAGAAGGTTCTTTTTAATGGTGGGGATTGCCCTGTTCACACTAGAGGCTTTTACACTTGGATGTACGAAGCAGCCAGAAAAAATATCTCATCATCCAGCAAACGAACAAAACTATTTAACGATTGCAACCGGCGCGGTTTCTGGTCCCTATTTCACCATTGGGGAGGCATTAGCGAAAGTGTATAAAACGAAACTCGGCTACAATACTGCCGTCCGGTCCACAGACGGATCAGTCGAGAATGTGAGCCTATTGGAGAATCATAAGGCGGACCTGGCTTTTGTCATGTCCGATACAGCCGCCTTCGAGCTGGACCGCTATGTAAAATCTAGGGATGAAAGATCCAAGCAGCCTCCATTTAAAGCAGTAGGTGGACTTTATTTTAACTATGTTCAAATTGTTACACTGCAAGATGAAAACATTCAGTCCGTTTACGATTTAAAAGGAAAGCGAGTCGGTGTAGGTGCCCCGAATAGCGGGGTTGAGCGAAATGCGCGAATGATTTTGCAGGAACATAGCATTACCTATCAGGATATACAGCCTGAATACCTTTCCTATGCTGAAGCAATGGAACAATTAAAAAACAAAAAAATAGATGCTGCCTTTGTTACTTCCGGCCTTCCCAATAACGCAGTCTTGGAGCTGCAGAAATTGAAGGAAGTTGCAATTGTTCCCATTCAAGCTAACATTATCGATCATTTAACGAAACAGTATCCATTCTTTGAGAAGGCAGAACTGCCGGCCGGTGTCTACAAAAATAACCAACCCATTCCGACAGTCGCCATTCGTAACATACTTCTGGTTCGATCCGATCTAACAGATGATCAAGTCTATAAAATGACCAAGACATTCTTTGAAAACTTGAATACAGTGCAACAAGCGCATCAAGCTGCAAATAATATTAATCGAGATGGAGCAGGAAAAGGTCTGGTTGTGCCCCTCCATCCGGGAGCAATGAAATATTTTAAAGACTCCGGAATTCAGTAGGTACTTATTTATGCAGAGGAAAAAAAATCCGTTTTGGTTCAATCTATCCGGCAAAAAATTCCGTTTTAATCGGAATTTTTTGCCGGTTATTTTTTTGGAAAGAAAAATGTTAATTATTAATTTTCTTTATATTCCGTTATAAATAAAGGTTTTGTTACCACTGAAACAATTTGGCATGAAAGTTGCATTGTAAATAAGTAAGCTTGTAAACATCACGGGGCGAAACGGACTCTGGATTTACATTTTTTGTATTCGCTTACAACATAAAAGGGGGATTTAAGAGTGAAAGAACAAAATGATCGTGCAGCATCACGACGTATTACAAGTAACATCTTCAAGGGATCGCTTGGAAATCTAATCGAATGGTACGACTGGTACGTCTATTCTGCTTTTGCCATTTATTTTTCTTCTGTATTTTTTCCACAAGGAAATCCAACCATTCAATTGCTTAATACAGCTGGGATTTTCGCTATCGGATTTCTCATGCGGCCAATTGGAAGTCTATTAATGGGAATATATGCTGACCGGCGCGGCCGCCGGGCTGCGTTGACACTTTCCGTCACCATCATGGCCGGGGGTTCTTTAATCATTGCCTGTACTCCTGGTTATAGCAGCATTGGTATTCTATCACCTATCATTCTCGTTATTGCTAGGCTGATTCAAGGGATTTCACTCGGCGGCGAGTACGGAACTTCCGCCACTTATTTATCCGAGATGGCTAGCAGCGGCCGCCGCGGCTTCTACTCTAGTTTTCAATACGTTACACTTGTCGGCGGGCAGCTGGCGGCACTCGGTGTAATGATTATCCTTCAGCAAGTACTTAGTGATAGCGCTATGTATTCATGGGGCTGGCGTATTCCGTTCGTCATTGGCGCATTAGGGGCATTGGCTGTATTATGGTTACGCCGCACAATGGACGAATCTGAACAATTTTCCAAAATGGGCTCAGAAACCCGTAAGAAGGCTGGAACCATTAAGGTTTTAATGAAATATCCTAAGGCAGTTCTTACAGTGGTTGGCTTAACGCTCGGCGGAACGATTGCCTTCTATACTTTTACAACATATTTACAGAAGTTTATGATTAATACGGTAGGAATCGATAAACAATCTGTCAGCTGGATTAACTTTCTGGCATTACTCGTATTTGTTATACTACAGCCACTCGCGGGTGCACTTTCAGACCGAATTGGCCGCCGCCCGCTATTAATCGGTTTCGGAGTATTTGGTACCATCCTGACAGTACCGCTCTTTATGCTTATGCAGCAGACAAAAAATCCAGTCATGGCGTTTTTACTAATGATGGTAGGCCTCGTGATTGTGACGGGCTATACATCGATCAACTCGATTGTAAAAGCGGAATTATTCCCAACCGAAATTCGAGCACTTGGCGTAGGATTTCCGTATTCCCTCACCGTTGCTATATTCGGCGGGTCAGCTGAGTTCGTTGCCTTATGGTTGAAGAATGCCGGAAAGGAATCTCTCTTCTTCTATTACGTTGCCGTTTGTATAGCAATAAGTCTATTTACCTACTGGCGTATGGGTGAATCTTCTAAAACATCCCATATTGAGTCTGAACTTAATTCCAATAATAAATCAGCATAAACAAAATGCCCTACAAGATCATCTATAACTTGTAGGGCATATTTGCTCGTAGAGGATAGCAAATTTATTGGTAATAAAATTAGGTTAATAACAAAAAGAACAATATGATATAATCAGCAACAGGTAAGATACATCAAGTAAGTGAAGGAGTTCATATGGTAATGCAGGTGCTTCAAAAAACACAAACGATAGTTCGCTATCAGAAACCTAACGGTAAAGCTTCTTATGGAATGGTTGAAGATAATGAGATATTACAATTGTCCAGTGATTTTGCTGAAATTGTAAATAATGATCTGAAATTTGATGGTGTAAGGGTTAAATATAGCGATGTGAAGATTTTGGAGCCAGTTATCCCCTCTAAAGTCGTTAATTTTGGCTGGACATATGCTGGACACGCAAAAGAGACTGGCGGAACGGCCAATCTTAAAGAGCCGTTTTTGTTTTTAAAACCGACCTCTTCCTTGATCCCAGACCAGGGTGAAATCATCCTTCCATCACCTGATTTAACGCAGCAGGTAGAATTAGAGGGAGAAGTGGCAATCGTTATTGGGAAGCGGGCCAAAAATGTAAAAGAAGAAGAGGCAATGGATTACGTTTTTGGCTACACTTTATTTAATGATGTAACAGCAAGGGACCTTACAAAAACCGATCCCCAATTCACAAGAGGGAAAGGTTTTGATACATTCGGTCCGTTGGGTCCGTGTATTGTAACTGGATTAGATCCTACTAATTTACGAATCGTAACAAAATTAAATGGAACAGTGGTACAAGATGGTAATACGAATCAGATGTCCCTTTCCATCCCTTTCCTTATCAGTTGGATTTCACAAGTTATGACACTGGAGCCAGGTGATGTTTTGGCTACCGGCTCACCTTCAGGAAGCTGCCCAATGAAGTCCGGAGATGTGGTAGTTGTTGAAGTAGAGCAGATTGGCAAGCTTTGTAACTTTGTGAAATAGATACTATTATTTCGCAAACTAATGTCCTTTTTTTTACAACTTCAGGCAGATCTAAATAAGGTGTTAGAAGCAAGTATTTATCCATTACTTGCTTCTAACACCTTTACTTTTAAATAAAACTTATAGAAACTACTGACTGGCCGAAACACCAGAACCGTCCCCATGCATCTTTTTTGTAATGAACAGGATTCCTGGCAGTAATATGACGGATACAATGAGTAAAATGATGGTCAACCAATTTTGGCTGGTGTCGTTTACTCCGGCTGCGAAGATGACGCCGAATACGCTGGAGGCAAGGATATTACCGATGAATCTTGATGTCATAAACAGACCTGAGGCCGTTCCCGTTTCCGCTACAGAAACAAATGAATAGAGCCGTGTTTGTAAACCTATATTTAGAATACCGTTACTTAATCCAATCGTCGCTAATACGATAAATATCCAGTACAGCGGCGAGTTATGATTGATTGTCAGCAATAGGACACCTCCCACTACGCCAATAATCCCTCCTGTTAGTAACGGCTTTCTATATCCCGACTTATCGATCCAACGTGTCGCAAGCGGTGTGGTAACAATGGAAAATATGGATATCGAGAGCATGATGATACCCGTAAGTTGAGAGCTAAGCTTTAAAACAGATTGCAAATAAATCGGCATGGACAGCAGCAGGGCAAAAAAGATCACCGTTGCCAAAATATACTGAACATACACTAATGAAATATTGGGGTTATTCTTTAGGAAAATAACATCGATAAAGGGCCCCGCTTTCTTTTTTTCGAAAAAGTAAAACAAAAATGTCAGCACTAAAGAACCAATTAATGCCCATACATTCAAGCCATTTGCGAGTGTTTGGAAAAAATACATCCAGCATGTGATAAATAAACTGAACAAAATAATCCCAATTCCATCCCACTTGAATGTATTATTTGTACTCCTCACATCATTCGGAATAAAAAGAACAACCAAAATAGCCGAAATAATGATAATCGGAAAGTTCACATAAAAAATCACATGCCAGCCGCCCTGCTGAATTAACAGTCCGCTGATGGTCGGTCCAAATGCCGCCGACGTTGTCGCAAATACCGATAGTGTACCGATTACTCTGTTTTGATTTTTTTGAATATAGGAGCGAACAATACCGATTCCAGCAGGGTATAGAGCGGATGTACCGATCGCTTGTATTGTTCTCATGCCTAAGAGAAATGGCATATTCGGCGATAATGGAGCAGTAAATGAAGAAATACCTACCAACAATAGGCCAAATAAAAAGATTCTTTTCCTCCCATAAGTGTCACTAAGTTTACCAATGAGGGGCAGGAAAATAGCACTTACAATAAAATAGGAAGCAATTAACCACGTAATATCTTTTGATGTAAGCAAAAACTCATTTTTTATCTCAGGTAATGCAACCGTTATCATCGTTGTATTTAAAGGGTTTAATATGACCCCTAACGCGATGGCAACGATCAAGAAATTACGATTTTTAACTAAAGAAACATTTTTTGCTGCAGGCATGTACCATCCGATCTCCTCTTACCAATTTAATTATAAGTATATCATGAAACATGGGGACGGTTCTTTTGCTTCTGAAGCAAAAGAACCGTCCCCATGCATCCTTTTATTCATTTACGGGAAAATTACTGTAAAAGATTTGAAAGGAGTGATAATTAATTGAAGAAGATTGGTTGGATTTTTATTACGTTATTTATGTTAGTTTTTGCTGGGTGTACGACTGCCCACAAGCCTGAGAAACAGCATCAGACGCAGTCTGAAGCAAAGAAAGAAAACAAGGGTGAGGACAGCAAACCGGGGGCTGGGGATAATCAGACAAAGGATCAACTGGCTGGCACCGACTATCGTGCTTATCAGCATATGACCTACAAGGGAAAGGTGGCTCCAAAGTTTGGGGCAGATGAACTTGCCGCCCCTCCATCAGGGAATTGGATCACAAATGGCGGAGATATCCGTAATAGCAGATACTCCCCTCTTGAAAAAATCACTGCTGCTAATGTGAAAAATTTAAAATTAGAATGGGTCACAAGCTTAGGTTCCGGGACTGAGTTCAAATATTCGGGTGAGGGGACTCCGCTTGTCTATGATGGCGTTATGTTCACCATTACCGGAGCAAATCAGGTCCAGGCACTTGATGCCAAAACTGGAAAGATGATTTGGGAATATCGTCCGCAGATACCAAGCGGCATGAATACTGTCTGCTGCGGGTGGTTAAGCCGCGGTGTCGCTTTAGGGGATGGAAAAGTCTTTATCGGATTACTGGATGCCAGACTTGTTGCTTTAGATCAAAAAACAGGCAAGGTGGTTTGGGAAACGAGGGTCGATGATTGGGAAAAAGGCTATACGATTACAAGCGCCCCGCTCTATTATGATGGCAAGGTCTATACGGGGATTGCTGGCGGTGAATATGGGATAAGAGGGTACGTAGCCGCTTATGACTCAGAAATAGGCAGACAAATTTGGCGGAGTTATACGCTTCCTGCCCCTGGTGAAAAAGGAAGCGAAACATGGCCAAAGGGCAGCAAAGACTGGCTGACCGGCGGAGCGCCGGTATGGAACACTCCAGCAGTTGACCCTGAATTGGGGATGATTTATTTTGCAGCCGGGAATACCTCCCCAGACCTGAACGGGAGCAATCGGGAAGGAGATAACTTATTTGCTAACTCCGTTCTTGCACTGGATGCCAATACGGGAGAATATAAATGGCACTTCCAGGAAGTGCATCATGACATTTGGGACATGGACCCGGCCAACCCTGTCGTTTTATTTGATGTAAACATGAACGGACAAATGCGTAAAGGTATTGTCCAAGCTGGTAAAACAGGCTGGCTTTATATTTTGGACAGGACTAACGGAAAACCGTTGATTGGCATTGAGGAAAAGCCGGTTCCGCAAAATGCCAACCAAAAAACATCACCGACTCAGCCGTTCCCAATTGGTGATGCATTTGTACCGCAAGTAGTAACGGAGGAAGATGTAAAACGCGATTTGCCAAAAGACTTTAAGGGTGAGATAGGCGGTATCTTTACTCCTTTCTGGGATAAGCCTGTCACACTAAAACCAACGCCGCAGGGAGGAGCCAACTGGCCGCCATCTGCGTATAACCCGAACACAGAGTATTTTTACGTAATGGCTAATGACAATTATTTTGCCTATGCCCATTATGCAGAAGAGGAAAAGGACCGGTTTACCGAGGGGAAAGAATATATCGGCAGCGTCTGGCAGCCAGTGAAAAATTCTCCTAGCCGAGGTACTGTGACCGCTCTTGATGTTAAGACGAATAAAATTGTTTGGCAAAAGAAATGGGATGCCATCGCCTACAGCGGTTTGTTAACAACAAAAGGAAATCTTTTATTTACCGGCCATAATGATGGACGGATTATTGCCTACGATGCTTCTAAAGGCGATCAATTATGGGAGTTTAAAATGGATGCCGGTGCAAATGCCCCGCCGATTACCTATGAAGTGGACGGAAAGCAGTATATCTCCATCTATGCTGCCGGAAATACACTGGCCGGAACCAAGCATGGCGATAAAATCTACACCTTCTCATTGGAGGGCAAATACGGATCCGTTAAGGATATCCCTAAAAATAAAATCAATACCTCTCCAGTTAAGCAGAATGTAAAGGAAAAGCAGCAGGCTAACAAAACGAAAAAAGAAACCTCAGGCACCGCCTCTGGTGAAGCAGTCTATAAAAACAACTGCATGGCCTGTCATGGTGATGCAGGCGCAGGCGGACATAATGGTCCAAATTTACAACAGACCAAAATGGACAAGGCTGCTATTATTAGACAGGTAGAGAATGGTAAAGGCCAAATGCCGCCATTTAAAGATAACTTAACGACGAAAGAAATTGATGCAGTCGCTGATTATGTAAAGAGCCTGGGCGGCGGATGATAGCTGTCCGAGAAACAAAAAAGGTAATCGTCCTGTTTTAATGGACGATTACCTTTTTTTAGTTGGCAGACGCTTTTTCTGTTAAGGAAATATGAATTAACCGGTCATCTTTATCAGTCGGATTTCCGCGTTTGTCACGGTTACTGGTAATTGTATACAATTCATTGTGATCGACCAGCACATCCCTTAATCTTCCTGCCTCACTGTAAAACTCTTCAAATTTCTTGCTGGCAAGGTCATACGTAAAGATTTTCTTTCCGGCTAAGGAAGCAACAAAGAGCTTTCCATCATTAAAAGCCATACCTGATGGCGCCCACGTTTGATCACCGGATTGAAGAATCGGCTTCATCATGCCTTGTACCTCTTTATCTCCTTGTGCAACAGGCCAGCCATAGTTTTTCCCGGCTTGAATCAGATTAATTTCATCATGCCCTGATTCCCCATGCTCTGAACTATACAGGTTTCCATCCTGATCCCAAGCCAATCCCTGTGGGTTACGATGGCCATAGGAGTAAATATAAGAATTTTTATATGGGTTATCTGCTGGAACATCCCCATTCACGGTCATTCTTAAAATTTTTCCGGCTAAGCTGTCAAGATTTTGGGCGTTCGCCGATTTGCCGATATCACCGGTAGTCGCGTACAGCATGCCATCCGGGCCGATTTTAATTCGGCCGCCGTTATTAACCTCGCCGCCAGGAATTTTATCCAAGAGAACCTTGTCTTCCTGCCACGTCTTATCTTCAAGCTTGAGTGAAATAATCCGGTTCAGGGTCTCGCCATCTTTCTGATAGCTGTGAAAAGCAAATGCTTTCTTTGTTGTTGCAAAATCAGGTGCTAACGTAAACCCAAGGAAACCGGCTTCCCCTTTATTGAAAATCTTCTCAGAGGTCTTTACATTCTGAACGTCTACCAAGCCGAGGTCACCATTTATTTGAATGACCGACCCTTCCCGCTGGCTTAGGAAAAACAAACCGCCATTCTTATTAATCGTCCATGGGATATACAAATGATTCGCATTCACACTGCCATCATCGGATACTGCAACCTCGACCGCCTTATTCATTACTTCGCTTGCATCCTGCTGTAAGGAACCCTGTTTTTGGCCAGGATCTTTTGCATCATCTTTATCTTCCCAAAACACCGCATACCCAAGCCCCGCTGCCAAAGCAACACTCAACACACTAAAACCTATTAACTTCTTCAAAATACCACCTCAAAAATATAATTTACACCAACAGTTTAGACATATTTCAGACTATTTAAACAATGAAGCATAGATTGAAGCATGGGTGAAGCATGGGGACGGTTCTCGTGCATCAATTGCGTTGGGACGTAGGGACGTTTCCTGTGCATAAATCGCACTAAAAAAGGACGGTTCTTCTGCTTTTGAGGCAGAAGAACCGTCCCTGTGCATCATATTTGTTTTAACAAGTATTCGCAAATTTTACTGGAGCTTAGTCTAGCCGCCACATAAGGAGGGCGAATTTCTCTGGCGCCTTCAAGCGGGAGTCCGAGCCACAAAACCTTTTCGTCTACCATGACATACGGAAACGGTAGGTTCTCTTCCTGGTCTGAAATAAGGGTTAATTTAACCCGCTCTCCCCTGTTTGTTAACTGCTCCTTCCATTCTCCCGTTAACTCGGTTCCCTTCGGCAGGGAGATGGTAATCGATAACTTTGCCGCTTTCAGGTCCCGAAAGACAGCTTCTAGCTTTAGTGCATGAATCCATCTTAATTTGGGGTGTTGGCTGCGAATCCATGAACCAATTTCCTTCGTCGTGACCGCTTGAGTGCGCCTGACCTGATAGTCAACGAGCTGTCTTAGCGTTTTTCCTGAGTAAACATGTTTTTGGATAAAATCTCGATTACTGACATGAAGAAATTTCCCCTTCGTTCTCGTAATCGCGACATTAATCAGGCGTTCACTGTCCTTGCCGGTTAGGAGCATTCCAGCCCGGTCCTGCGGGGCACTGTCGACTGTATCAAAGATCATCACATCCCGTTCACTACCCTGGAATCGATGGACAGTGGCCGCAATAATATCCGCTAGGCCGAGCTCATTCGTGTATATCTCTTCAAGCAGTAATTCCATCAGATTCGCCTGCGCCCGGTATGGTGTCACATACCCAATCGATTTAGCCCCGTCCAGGTATGCTTCATGAATCAATTGAAAAGACAATAGCAGCTGCCAAAGGTTAAATCTTGAATTAGTCGCTTTATCACTCATACAATGTAAGCCCGTAAAACTTGTATCCACTAGCACGGCAGCCTGTCCTTTAAAGGGGGCAAGGCTTGTGATTCTGTTCCTGCTTTTATAAACACTCTCATGATCTCCAACCAGTGAATGATAGATATACTTGTTGGTAAAAGCAGAAATATCGGGGTGCATCCTCCGCTGTTCCTTTAATAAAAAAAGCTGCGGGTGAAGCTCCCCATCGTTAAGGGATTCCACAACCCCAGCATGATGGAACACATCCTCTTTCAGCCATTTGGCCACAAGCGGATCGCGGCTTGAAGCAATCGGAGGCAACTGTTTGAAGTCCCCGCAAATAATCACCCGATGACCCAGTGCAGCCGCAAAAGCTGCCTGGGGCACATAGGCCATACTGGCTTCATCAAGGACGACGACATCATACTCTTGCTCATAAACGGTGCTGTCACTGGCTGCCTTTGCCAGCGTCGTTCCAATAATGAACGCCTCTTTTACTAATTGGACTTCTTTCTTCCGGACTTTTTCCAGAAGTCTAGCAATTTGTGTTTCAAGCTCAAGCAGATGATCCGAATCTCGTTTGCTAAAAGAATGGGCCATATCCTGCTTTAAGTTTCGTCTTTCTTCTATTAGTTTCTCTCGATCCCGGGCTAGAAGCGGGTCCTGTTTTTCAATGAGCAGACCTGTGGTAATTTCGTGATGAGCCGACAGCGTATCACCGCCACCACCATAGCGAAGCACATCCCCTTCCCGGAATCGGTTTTTCCTTTTAATAAAATCTGTCAGTTCGCCCATTAAGACATCGACAGCTTGATTGCTATGCGACAGAATCAGCACCTTTTTCTGCTGAAAATATTTGTTGGCTGCCGTTCTCGCCAAGGTGTAGGTTTTTCCGGTTCCCGGCGGCCCCCAGACGAACGTGACCGGATTGTATTTTGACCGCAGGACTACTTCGTGGACATTGCTCTTAATCTTGTCTGCCGGATGCTTGGTTTCCATCGAAGGATTCATCAATCTTTTCACTCTCAGCCGCTTTTGCTTGTTTTTTTTGATTTCATCCAAGCGTTCGATTAATTGTTCGAGCAGTTCCCATGGATCATGGAGCAAAAAAGCATCGGAAATGAGGTCGCCAAAGCTTTGCTCCAATGCAAGGATGACTCCCCTGCCCTCGGATGAAAGCACCTTTCCGCTGCTTTTCATCGCGCCCCACTCCAACCTAATCCCTGAACCAACGGGTATCCTTAATGGGATGGCTGTATCGAAGTAATAGCTGTAGGCGTCATCGTTTGATAACAGCCTGCCATTTGTCACAATATAACGGCTTCCCCCGTACTTTTTTAGGTGATTAATTTCATTTTGAAGGGCTTGCTGCCACTCTTTGATATAGGTTTTGGTTGTTGTCATTTGGATCTCCTTTTGAAACACAGGGACGGTTCTTCTGCTTCAAGAGGCAGAAGAACCGTCCCCATGCATCATTCTCCTTCCTCCTCGTCCGGCTCGTCTTCCTCCTGTAATTTTTGTATTTCATCGGAAAGCTGCTCAAACGCTTGGAGTCGAAATTTCGCACTGGCAATTAGGTCATCGATGATTTGAATAAACGTCTCATAATCAATCCTATTTTCGCTACATTCTTGAATCATCCTTATTAAATCTGCCTCATACAATTGATATCTCTCTTTAAACGTTTCTTTCTTCATCGTTAGGAAATACTCTTCATCCACAACGAACTCATTAAATATTTTTTTGGTCAGCCGAGTCTTTGTCACTTTTATTTCTTCTTGGTCCTGCTCACTTTCATAATGCTGCGCATCCTCATATTCTGAGCAAAGCGTAGCATAAATTTTCTCAAGCAGCTCCGTCGGCTCTAAATATCTTAAATTCGGCATCTCGAAAACCTCCCTTATCTAGTTATTTCCAAATATCTACTGTCAAACACGGGAGTGATGCATGGGGACGGTTCTCGTGCATCAAAAAAAGGGCGGCTCATCCGCTTTATGAAGCAGAAGAACCGTCCCCATGTCTCATTAAATCGAAATACGCTTTCAGTATTCCTTGCCCGATTTTTTTATTTACGGGATGGGAATCTGTTTGTGTATTGGGAACGACAATGGAAAAGGCAATCTCTGGGTCATTAAATGGAGCATAACCGACCAATGTTAAGTTATAGGTTGGTTTGTCGGTAATGAGTTTTTTCTTAATTGGGTCATAATAGAATGCTTCTGCTGTCCCTGTTTTCCCTGCAATATTATAGGAACGAAACGGCTCTTCTGCAAAGGAAGATGTAGCAGTCCCTCCAGCTTCTTGGTAAACCTTCCTTAATCCTTCTTGCACTCTTTTTATATGACTAGGTTCCATATCTATGCGATTCAGAACAACTGGCTCTATTGATGAATAAACAGGCCCCAACTCTTTTTCCGTTGTGGATTCGTGAATTTCTTTTACTATGCTTGGCTTAATCCTATTTCCATTATTAGCAATTGTCGCAATATATTGGGCCAATTGAATGGAAGTATAGGTGTCAAACTGTCCAATCGCAAAATCCAGAGCTTTACCGGGTATGGAAGTATCTCCAGGAAGGCCCACAGCCTCGTTCGGTAAATCAATCCCCGTCCTAACCCCTAACCCAAATTGGTTAAAATAATACCTAAAGGTTTTGAAAACCACTGTTCCTCCAGGCAGTTTCATATTGGGGTAATATTCTGTCCCCATCATTTTTATGGCTGTTTTAAACATATACACGTTCGATGATCTTTTTAGCGCTGTTAAATCGTCAATCACGTCCATGTTGGTATACGATTTTTTGACAGGTGTACTTTGAATGTTAAGCGGTTCATCCAAGATAGGGGTACCTGGCCGTATCACGCCTGTCTTGAAACCAGTTAACACAGTAGCCCCTTTTACCGCAGAACCCATGGCATAGGATGAGGTAATGGTCCCTAAAGCATAATCATTCACAGTCCACTTCCCATCTTTTTGCTCGAGTTTTTTCCCGGCCAAGGATAGAACTTCACCTGTTTTTGGGTTCAGCATGACAACAAAGGCACGATCCAAGAATGGCCCTCCACCATTGATCTTTGCGGACATCAGTTCATTCGCCAGAATTTCTTCCACTCGCTTTTGCAATTCTATGTCAATCGTCAACACCAAGTCTTTGCCTGGCTTTCCTTCGCTCATTACCTTGCTCGAAACAATATTTCCGGTATTATCTGTCTCGTATTGGATTTTTTCTTTCTGTCCTTTTAAAACATCCTCATATAATAACTCAATCTGACTTTTTCCCACACGGTCATTACGGCTATATCCTCTAGGAAGATAGTAATCTAGTGAATTCCCGGGAAGCCCTTCTTTTGACGTGGTAACATTTCCTAAAACAGAACGAAAGATGTCCCCATTAGGATACTCTCTCTTCCAATCCGTGACGACATCAACGCCCGGAAGACGATCCAAATTTTCGCTTACGATGGCGAGTTCCTCCAATGGAACATCTTCATTTTTGACAATTTGTGGTGTCAAAGCATAGCCGCCTGCCATCTCACGATAAATAGCTGCGACTTCCAGCTCCTCTTGGCTGATTTCAGCCAAATCTGTTTTCAGGTCAATTCTTTTTAGCTGCAGCTGGTATAATTCTTTATTGGATAAATCTTTATTATTTTTTTCTTTTGCTGTCAGCTTTTGTTCAGCTTTTTCCGGCCGTGTTAAGATCCAGTAATCCTTTAAATCCCGCTCTGTTAATTTATCAGTATCTTTTTTTATGAGTTTTGCCAGTTCTTGTGCAACCTTCAATACCTCCTGATTTGAGATATTGACATCCCTGGTATAGGAAATGGTATTAACCGACAAATTGCTGACGATTGGCCTTCCAAATCGGTCATAAATCTC